>JAFYIM010000353.1 GCA_017538635.1 bacterium | reverse complement strand
TTGATAGTGGTGCGGTAATAGAAGTCCACCATGTCGTCCCTGAGCAGCCTGAACTGGAGCTCCTTCTCGCCTTCCCCGTCGATGGAGCCTTCCCCGTTTACAGCCTCCACCCAGCCCGGGTCGCCCTCCATGCTGACCACATAGCTGACCTTGTTGGTGCCGGTGTTGCGCACAGTGAAATAAAACTCCTTCGCATCGCGGTCTATCTGCAGCGTCTTGGTGTAGGTCTCCAGCTTCGCCACCGGCGGCGCCGGCTTCGAGACCGCCGTAAGCTTGATGTCGTCAATGTTGCCGTAAAGCTCAAAAGACATCCAGTTGGGGATCTTTTTCTGCTGGCTTGAAAAAGCCATCGTCACGTTCGTAACAAGGCTCCCTACCTGCCAGGAAATGATCTGGTACTTGGCCATATCCAAAGTCACCGCGATCTCGTTGTACTCATACGGCGTATCATAAGGCAGAATATACCACTTGTTTTGACCCGCCACGAGGTCGTACCCGTAAACGCGGAAGCTCTCGCCGTTCCAGTTCTTTGTCTCGAAGATCGACGGCGGTCCGTAACTGTGGACTGTTCCGTCGTCGACACCGAGCTTAAAGTAGCTGTCTATGCCGCCCGCCCCGGCCGTGTCCTCAAAAGGCTGCAGTTTGAAGGACCAGACCAGATATTCCGTATCTTTATCGAAATCCATTTCGCTCAGATCGAAGTTCAACCCGACAAAGTTCGAGCCGCCTTCCAGATGCAAGCCCCTAGAACCATTCCAGCCTATGCCGTCCGTGACCTCGTTCTTGCTGGTATCCGCGTTGTACCTGGGATCCTTGTGCGTCCAGCCGTTCTGGTCGATGACTGAGCCTAATTCATAACCCTCGCCGGATTCGAACCCAATCGACAAAAGTTCCTTTTCATAAGCCGAAGCGCAAAGCGCGGCAAGCGCAACGAAAAGCGCCAGCGCCATGGAAAAATGATTTTTCATAAGAGACCTCTTTTGAGAGATTAAAAACATTAGTTAATTTTAGCAAAATAACTAATTTTTTTCTTCTAAGATTTTCTGGAAGAGCGCCTCGAAGTTCTGGGCGCATAGGTCTGTGGTTAGATTTTTGGCGTTATTGGGAGCGTTCTGTGAGAAACTTTTGAGCTTTTCCCCGTCGAGGAGGAAATCGAGGGCTTCAGCCATTTCTTTCGTTTTAGAACTGTTTTCAACCACAAAGCCGTTGACGCCTGGCGTTACCATCTCGGCGCCGCCGGCGTCCTTGGTTGTGATCAAGGGAAGGCCGCAGAGCATAGCCTCGGCTGTCACGTTCGCAAAAGAGTCGTAATGCGTCGGGAAAAGCATAAGATCCGCTCCGCGGTAATATTCCGCAGGGTCGTCAACGCGGGAAAGCCAGACAGTTTGGAAGCTGTCCCCTATTTTTCTTTTGAGCGCGCTCCTCAAACCTTTGTCAGGTTTGCCGATGACTACGAGCGCGAAGCGGGAGGGGCCTTTAGTTTTAAGGAGCGCTTCGACCGCCTCGGGCAGGCCTTTCCTTTTATAATTGTTGGCGGAGAAAAGCACGATGCGCTTTTGTGGATCTATCGCGTTAGCTTTCGTTAATTTTTGCCTGGCTTCTTCCCTGCCTTTATTGTGAAATTCCGTCTGATCGATACCGTTATAGATCGTGATTATGCGTTCTTCCGGGAAAGCGTAGTATTTTTTCAGGAGCGCTTTGTCCATTTCGGAAATAGCCACAGCGTACTTGAGATTTTTGGGATCGTAGATCTTCTTTTCAAATTCAAGGATACGGCGGTTCCTCGGCATGAACTTCTGGAAGAACCAGGTCCTGGGGTATTTCTTGGGCAGCCAGTAAGCGTAGATGCCGCCCGCGAAGCGGTGGACGTCCTGAGGGTACATCTGGGTTAGACCACAGATAATATCCGGTTTGACTTCAAGCTTCTCTATTTCTTCCTTTAAACTCTTGGAATACTCTTCCCAGGGATCCTTGAAGAAACCCGGACTGGGAATCTTGATGAATTTTATTCCCAACTCTTCGTATTGCTTATCCCAGGAGTAGCAGGCGATCGTAACGTCATGCCCTCTTTTGAGCATGCTTTTAACAAGATTCGTGGTGAAGCGCTCGGCGCCGCCAAGTCTTTTATCAAGTTTCTGTATGGCAAATAGGAGTCGCATTTAAGTCTCCGAGCGAACGTATTTCCGGCCTGGCAGAGCCAGAACGTAGCCCTTTATTTCCAATGATACCAAAGAAGCGGAAACTTTATCTATGGATTCGTCCAGCAGGGTCGAGATATGGTCCGGCGTCATTGGTTCCAGCAGCGCGGAAAAAATCGCTTTTTCCAAGCCTTCCAGCTTTTCCTCCGTGTCCTTTTGACGTGCTTCCAGGGAAAGGTCCTGGGGCGGCGTCTGGAACATCAGTTCGAACTCATCTACCATCTGCTCAGGGCTAGTGACAAGCGTCGCGCCTTCCCTTATGAGATTGTTCGTGCCGGCCGAAAGCGGAGCCGTCACTGGTCCCGGCACGGCGTAAACGGTGCGGTTATATTCCGCGGCATAATGGGCGGTGATGAGGGATCCGCCCTTCTCCCTGGACTCGACGACGAGCGTCGCCCTCGCCATGCCGGCGATAAGGCGGTTGCGCAGAGGAAAAGAGCCCTTGCCAATGGCCCTGTGCCAGGCGTACTCAGTTATTACTGCGCCTTTTTCCGCAATCTCGTCGAAGAGCCTTTCGTTGCCCTTGGGATAAACGTAGCCGAAGCCGTAGCCCAGGAGCGCAATGGTGCGTCCGCCTACCGACAATGCGCCCTCGTGAGCTGCGGTGTCTATTCCCAGCGCCATGCCGGAAACGATTGGAATGCCGGCCTCGGCAAGCCTGGCCGCCCAGCGGTAAGCTATGTGGCGCCCGTATTCCGTGGCATCCCTGGATCCAACTATCGCCAATGCTTCATTGTCATTAGCCGAGAGCTTTCCCTTCATGTAGAAAAGCAAGGGATGATCGAAGATCTGCTTCAAAAGTTCCGGGTAATCGGGATCATAGAAAGTGACCAGCCTGATCTTCTCTTTTTTTATGATCTCCCAGGCTTTGGCAAGATCCACTTCTTTCTGCCAATTCGTGAGCCTTGTGGAATAATCGCCGGAAAGAAAATCTATTTCCGGCGCTTTCTTCTCTTTCGGGAGGGAA
>JAFYIM010000352.1 GCA_017538635.1 bacterium | reverse complement strand
TTTTATGTATCTGCTCATTCTTCAATCTCCTTAATATGTTTCCCAATATTATATAGTACGTACTACGTAAAATCAAGATGGTGCAAAAACTCAGTCATAATCTTTCACTATTAAAAGCAAACTTATACACTAAAATAGATAGAACTGAAGTAACCAAAACCAAAAAGCCTACACCGCCCTAGAACATCCAGGACGTCCTGGCGTTTTAATTTTTTAATCAGCGTCGCATTTCCGATTTTTCGCCCTTATCTGATTAAGTTGAGTAAAAAAAGGCTCTGGAATTCCTTTTTTCCTGGCTTTGATCCCGCCATTTTTTGACTTCGTCTTCTGTCATGTATTTTCCATATTTTTTTAAAACACATGTCGCATAATTGTCGATTGCCACATAATAACCGCCTTCTGAAATGGAGCTGGCCGGACAATGTTCATATCTTGTTGTGGCCGCTTTCTTATATAGTTCAAAGAAGTCGTTTTTAGCCTTTTCAAATTCGTCCTTTTTGTCGAATATCAAAGAAAGCGCCATGACCTTTTCATACAATCCCATTCTTTTCAGATTGTGATCAGGATCGCTCTCAGCGTAACAGAATACATTAAAACCGCAAAGAGGCAAATAATCTTTGCTCGGCACCGTTTCTATTTCTTTCCAGAATTCCTGAAACTTGAAATGGCCGTCCTTTTCGCATTCCTTCAGGAAAGACTCCTTCAGGCCCTTTACAATTGAGCCGTCAGTGTCTTTCAGATTCTCCATTGGAAAATTAACAAATTTCAGCCAATTGACCACAGATTGGGAAAGATCTCCCGTCGGAATGATCTCCTTCCACAAAGGCAGCCATTCTTTACTGTCAATATGAGAATAATATGACTGTTCAAGAAATATGTTCATTGGCGTGGACTTATCATAATCCATGATCTTTTTATTCAACTCATTCCAAAGAGTATCGTTTCCTTTTTTCTCTTTCTCCTCGGCAAAGACAAGCGAAGCGAAAAAGAAAAAAGCAAGAAAAAGGCCAAAACCGATTTGAAAAGCGAGACGTTTCATATGCAACTCCTCCTTCAATATTTTAGCATAAAATTGCTTACCTAAATTTAGGTAACTTAATTTTGGTAAGCTACTAAGAGGCGCTTTCTGTATTGTTGGAGTTTAAAATTTATTCCAGGACTAGGACAACGCGGAAGCCGGAGTCGTTGTTATAGTTGTCGGATCTGCTGCGGTGGCTGCGGAAGGCCGAGCGGCATTCCTTCGGACCAAAGTAGTAACTGCCGCTGCGAAGAACGCGGTAATAGCCTGTTTCGGGACCCAAGGGATCGGTGACGGGATCTTCGCCGATGTTTTCCGAGTGCCAATCAAGGCAGTACTCCCTGGCGTTGCCGTGCATGTCGTAGAGTCCCCACTCGTTCGGCAGATATGAGCCGACCACAGTCGTGTACTCGTAGCCGCCTTTGCCGTCCTTCATGTTGTAATAGCTGCGTCCAAGCTTGAACATGTTGACGTCGTAATATTCGTTGGTGATGTTATTACCGTTGTTCAAAGCCGTGGTCGTTCCGGCTCTGCAGGCGTATTCCCACTGCGCTTCCGTAGGCAGATCAAATGCCTGCCCCGTCTTCGCGCGGAGTTTTCCCATGAAGGAATCGTCGTCGACATCGCTGTTGGCGGGCCAAGAGGCGCCTTTGTCTCTTCCTCTTATAGCGTTGTAGGTAAGCTGCTCCACGGGCCTCAGGTCGCCCTTATAATAGGAAGGATCGTCGCCGGTTACAATGGCGTACTGCTTCTGAGTCATCTCGAAGATGCCGATATAAAAATCTTTGGTGAGCGTCACCTCGTGCTGCACTTCCGCTTCTTCCCTGCCGAACTCATTGGTGGGAGAGCCCATGACGAATTTCCCGGCCGAGACTTTTCTCAAGACCATTTTCGTGGTCTTGTAAACGTCCGACCAGCCGCTCTTGGGAACAGCCTTAAGATAAGTTATTTTCCCGCTTGACAGATCAACGACCATATAGTCGCCTTCCTTAACGTCGTCGTCATCCTTCTTATAGTCAGCCACGGTGAATTTCTTGGCCTTGCTCCAGGCGGAATAATAATCGGATCCGTCCACCCTCTTGTAGGAACGCAAACACACCTGATAGGTCACGTTAGGTTCAAGCTCCGTTAATTGGGCGCTTGAAGACTGCTCTCCGGCCACTTTCAGGCTGCCGGACTGGGAATCGTCGGGAGCCGTATATAAAAGCTCGTAGCCGTCAACACCCGCGGAGGGCTTCCAGGTCGCCTCGAAGCCAGATTCGATGGATTTAAGTTTTTTTATTTT
>JAFYIM010000003.1 GCA_017538635.1 bacterium | reverse complement strand
TTGACGAAAGTCGGGTCGAGCTGGATGCCGCCCTTGGCGTCGAAGATGGAGGTCAGGGTGCAGCCGCGGAAGTCGGTAGAGACCACAGCGTCTTCAGTGTAGCCCAGAACGCCTTTCAGTTCGCCTTCGCTGGCCTTCTTCATGGCGGCGCAGATGGCGGCGTAAGCGGCGTCTTTGTCCTCGGCGGGGGCCTTTTCGAGTTCCACGGTCAGGTCGACCACGGAGACGTCGGAGGCCGGGATGCGCATGGACATGCCGGTCAGTTTGCCGTTCAGTTCGGGGAGAACTTTGCCGACAGCTTTGGCAGCGCCGGTGGAGCTGGGGATGATGTTCTCAAGGATGCCGCGGCCGCCGCGCCAGTCTTTCTTGGAGGGGCCGTCAACGGTCTTCTGAGTGGCGGTGGCAGCGTGCACGGTCGTCATAAGGCCGCGCTTGATGCCGAAAGCGTCGTTCAGAACTTTGCAGATCGGGGCTAAGCAGTTGGTCGTGCAGGAAGCATTGGAGATGATGTCCTGGCCGGCGTAGGTCTTGTCGTTGACGCCGAAGACGAACATCGGGGTGGCGTCCTTAGAAGGAGCGGACATGATGACTTTCTTGGCGCCGGCGGTTATGTGAGCGCGGGCCTTCTCGTCGGTCAGGAAGAGACCGGTGGATTCTATGACGACTTCAGCGCCGACTTCGTCCCACTTGAGGGCGGCGGGGTCTTTCTCAGCGGTCAGACGGATCTTCTTGCCGTTGACGATGAGGTTGGTGCCTTCCACGGCGATCTCGCCTTTGAACTGGCCGTGCACGGAATCGTAGCGCAGCATGTAAGCGAGGTACTCGGGTTCAAGAAGGTCGTTGATGCCGACGATCTCAATGTCGTTGGCGAAGTTTTGGACCGCCGCGCGGAAAACCATGCGGCCGATGCGGCCGAAGCCATTGATACCAACTTTAATAGCCATAAATTTCTCCTATGGAATAGAGGTTTTTGCCCAGTGGGCAGATTAAGTTATAAAAATGTATCGGTTATTCTAGCACAACCTCATTTTCGGCGCAAGGGCTGTCCCCCATCTCCCAAGTCTGTAGCGGGTTGACTTTGAAAAGGCAAAGTGGTATTATCTTAAGCCTAAACCTTTAAAAGGGAACAAGCGTTTCCGAGCATGACGATCGTTCCGCTTTTTTGGTACGGAAAAAAGAGTACTTTTCTTTATTTAACTTAAGGAAATTATGAAACAGCAAGACGTCAACAAGACCTTCGTTCTCAAAGCTTCCGACGTCGATCAGAAATGGTATCTGATCAACGCCGAGGGCCAGAACCTCGGTCGACTCGCCACTAAAGTGGCCGACATTCTGCGCGGCAAAAACAAAGCCACCTATACGCCTAACGTGGACGGCGGCGACTACTGCGTCGTCATCAACGCCGAGAAAGTGAGCGTTACCGGCCGTAAAGCGACCGATAAGTCTTACACCAGCCACTCCGGTTATCCCGGCGGCTTCAAGCGCCGTAATTTCGCGGATGTCATCTCCTCCCATCCGGAACGTGTCATTCTGCACGCCGTGAAGGGCATGCTCCCCAAGAACAAGCTCGGATACTCCATCCTTGCCAAACTCAAAGTGTACGCCGGCCCGGAACATCCGCACACCGCGCAGAAACCAGTTGAGATCACCCTGTAACACATCTGAAATATGAGCGAAAATATGAGCGAAAACAGCACCGTCACCCCGGAAGCCGTCGAGGTTCCCGAAGTCGAGAAAACGCCTGAAGTCCAGGCCGCTCCCGTTCCTGACACCCGCGTCTTCACGTCCAGCTATTCCGCCACCGGCCGCCGTAAAAGGTCAAGTGCCCGCGTGGTCCTGAAGCCCGGCAGCGGCACCATCACCGTCAACGGCCGCACCTTCGAGGATTACTTCCCCGTCGACACTATGAGGCAACTGGTCCAGGAAGCTTTTGAAGCCTCCAAGATCATCGGCAAGTTCGACGTTGTCGCCACCGTCAGCGGCGGCGGCATTTCCGGCCAGGCCGGCGCCATCCGTCACGGCATCGCCAGAGCTTTGGCTCTGATCGACGACGCCACACGCGCCCTCGTGAAATCCAACGGCCTCCTCACCAGGGACGCCCGCGAGAAAGAGCGCAAGAAATACGGTCAGCGTGGCGCCCGCGCCCGCTTCCAGTTCTCGAAGCGTTAAAGATACCGCCGTATATCGGCATATCATCCTTCGGTATTGCGCGGGTGTAACTCAATTGGCAGAGTCACAGCCTTCCAAGCTGTTGGTTGCCGGTTCGAGTCCGGTCGCCCGCTCCACCGAGGCAATAAAAAAGAGCCGCAAACGCGGCTCTTTTTTTATGTTCCTGATTTGAGCATTTATCAGTTTTCCCTGGTCATGGTCACGTCGTAGATGTCGAGGAAACAGTTGGTAGCCTGGCCGTCCAGGTAGAAGTGCAGCGCCAGTCCTATAGTGTCGCTTTTTATTGTTTTGCTGGAGTGCTCGGCGTGATAGACGAAGCTAAGATCGGCAAAATCTTCGCTGATGGAAAAATCCTCGCTCCTGTCGATCTTAGTCGGCTCAAGGGTGTCCCCTCTTATCTCGTCCTCCCAATCCTGCTCAAAACGTATGCGGCCTTTGCCGCCGCGGCCTCTGGCCTTGAAGCTGATGCGATAATTCTTGCCATCGAAGACCTTGAGGTGAGATTTGTGGATGCCGCCGGTGCCGCCGATATAGCCGTCCGCGTAAGTAATGTGAACATAGTCGATGAGGGCTGTCTGTCCGGACATGCGGTCAACGATAACCGTTTCGCTCTTCAGATCGGCGACCGGAGCGGCGTTGCGGTCCCAGAGCTGCTCTTCGTTCCAACCAGCCAGCGCTTTGTAAGGCTTGTAAGTGTCCTTGCCTTTCAGCTGAGTGGTTGGCCCGAAAGCCGGGCGTTGCTTTACGCCGATGTTGCGGGCAACGTAAAAATAACCTTCCTTATCGCTTAGCAGAAGGTCGAGGAGGCCGTCCCTGTCTATATCATAAAGGTAACAGCGCGCTCCCTCGCCTACGGGCGTCGTGGAGCCGTTGACAGTCAGTTCGCCGGCGAAATTCAGGAGTTTCGGGTTTTCGGGATCAGGCTGTTCCGGGGAATAGTACAAGAGCAGCTTGCCATCGGAATCGGCGACAAGAATGTCCATCTTGCCGTCGCCGTTCAGATCCCCGTGGCAAGGGTCCAGCATCTCGCGGCCGTAGCCGTAAGCCAGCCACTGCCTGTCGTCCTCGGGCTTGAAGCGCGGATTGGATTTCGTCCCCCAGTTCTTGAAGAAATATACAGCGTTGGCGGAATAAGAGGCGTCGCCAAAATACATGTCGAAATTGCCGTCGTTGTCCCAGTCGTAGAAACGGGGCGTAAGACCGCGCCCGCGGTAAGGCTCTTTCCCGAAAACAAGCGTCGCGGCGGAAGTTTTGAAGAATCCGTTGCCCAAGGCCCTTATGACATATATCTCGCCGTTCTCCGAAGTATAGACGATATCGTTCTTGCCGTCGTCCTCGAAATCCTGGACGTCAACGTGCAGAAGCGACCACTTCGAGTACTGATTGTGCAAAAACTTGCCAAATGAAAAGCGCGGAGGGAAGGTGCCGTTCTTGCTGGTCTGGTCAAAATACCAGATGAAGCCGCCCTCGCCGCCGACCACCAGATCCGGTTTGCCGTCTTCCGTAACGTCGGCGAAACAAACGGAGGGGCCGACTCTGTACCAGCCGCTGTAAGCTCCGTGCTTTAAGGTATAGAGATCTCCGCCTTTGACCTTAAGGAAGCCTTCCTTGGTCACGCCGTCCCAAAGGTTCTCGCGCGTTTCGTATTTGTCCTTGCTGATGAATTTCTTGTCCAAAAGGTGCTCTTTCGGTTTGTCCTTCTCTTCCTCCTCTGCATACAGAAACGAAACGGAAAGAGAGAGAACCAAAAAGGATGCGAACAATAGTTTCTTTTCCAAGTTTGCCATCTTCTTTTACTGCCTTTGGAATTTAATGTCTCTGATATCTAAGAAAGCGTTTGTCGCGCCGGGGTTCATCTTGAAGCTTACGGAAACGGCCGGATGTTCGCGGCGGTTGCTCACGAATTCCGGAGTGTAAAGGAAGGAGCAGTCGGTCCACTCGTTGCCGGCGGAAAGGTCGAAATCCTTCGTGAAGCTCTCGTCGTATTCGGTGTCGCCTTTCACGATCTTTTCATAGATCTGCCTTATGTGCAGAATGGGCTTGACCGCGCGGCCCCTGACCTTGAAGGAAAGACGGTAGGTCGTGCCGTAATCCATATTGTTGATGGTATCGTCGTAATACTTGGCGAGGTAGGAGTCCGTTCCCGTGTAGCCGTCCTCGTAATAGGCCCTCGCGAAACTGTACTTCGCTCCGGTCTCAACGTCGGTCTCGCTCATAAATTTGACGTTGCAGCCGGTGTTGCCGCCGTAGCGCGCCGGGTTCCAATAAGTGTAGGAGTCGTCCTCATGGTGCCCGTACCAGGTCTTTTTCATGGGGCCGAAGTAGGGTTTCAGCCTGTCCTGGCCTTTCACGATGACGGGCTTTGTGAATTCACAGCGTTCCATCGGGCCCACGAACTGGGAGGCGTAAACTTTCCCGTCAACGGAACTGATGAGAAGATCCGGCTTCTTGTTGCCGGTGAGGTCGGCAAGGTAGGGGCGCGTGCCGATGCCGAAGAATTTTTTCGGCGTGTCGGCGAATTTGGCTTCACCCTTGTATTCCAGAAGGTACTGGGCATCGGTCTGGTCTTCCTTGAAGCCGACGTTCATGTAGAGATGAAGGCCGCCGTCGAGAGCGCCCGTCAGAATGTCAGGCTTGCCGTCGCCGTTGAAGTCGGCGATCGTGGGGGCCAATTGTTCCCTGCCGTAGCCGTAGGCGAGCCACTGCGGCTTCTGGTTGCGGAAGTTGGGGGCGGAGCTGCTGCCCTTGTTGAAAAGGATGTAGATGGCGTTGGCCGAATAGGAGCCCTCGCCGTAGATAAGATCGTAG
>JAFYIM010000351.1 GCA_017538635.1 bacterium | reverse complement strand
TCTCTATGACCTTGTCCAAAAGGACTTGGGGATCATTCTCCCAGACCAGTACGTTGCTGATTTCACGCAGTATCTCTATTTCAACTGACAGTTTTTCGTGCATTTTTCACATCCATTTACATTTTCTGTTAATTTTAGCCGATTGGCCCAAATTATTCAAGGGAAAAATGAAAATTCCGTGGCAGCAAGAGGCTGACTTCCTGTCGGTTTTTTTGATAAAATAAGGCAAATAACAACAAAATGAGGTAAACTATGCCAAAAAACACGTTCCTTCTCCTTCCTATCCTCGCTCTCTTCGTTAGCCATAGCTTACTAGCTGAGCTTACCTGTGACAACTTTTTGCCTAACGAAGAGATCCACTACTCCATGGCCCTTTTAAAGGGCGCTTGCCCCGCCGATACGCCCGTTGCGATCGTCAACAAGACGACCGGCGAAGAGGGCGACGCCACCTGGTACAACGGCCGCTACAAAGCGTTAGTCGATCTGCATTACGGCGTGAACGAAGTGGAATTGAAAGCCGGAGAAGAAACGCTCACGATCCCCATAGTATTCACGAAGCTTGACAGCGAGAATATGGTGAAGTTCTTCTACGTGGTAGGCAAGGACGACACTTCTGATTTCTATATTCCGCCCGGATACGAGGGCGAGAACACCAACTACTGGGACCGCATCGACAGAGCCGCCAAGATCATGCAGACCTTCTCGGCCCACGACCTCGACGAGAATCCCTTGCATTACGGCAAGAAGACCTTCCAGCTGGAACTGGACGACAAGTACCATGTGGTGGTGCACGTCGTGACCAGCAAATACACCAGAGCGGAAATTCAAAGTTACCGCAAGGCCAACGGCCAATACGACAACTACAAATTCCACGCGAAACTTCGCGAAGCCGCCGGCCATGACGAAAGAAGCTACAGCTCAAAAACCCAGTACGTCGCCATCGGCAACTTCTCCGAACTGAAGGACGGCCTGTGCGTCGGCCACACCGCCACGGGCGGCGGCAGCTTCGGCGCCTTCGGTTCCGGCGCGGTATATACCTGGCCCAGAAGCATCAAGGAAGTCATTCCCTGCTTTTTGGACAACACGCCCATGAACCCCGAAATTGAGATCGACGACTCCTGCGGCCGCCACCGCCGCTGGGCGCACCTGGCCACCACGCTGGGCGCCACGATCCACGAGAACGGCCATGCTCTCGGCCTGCCGCACTTCTACGGGAAGTACGTCATCATGAGCCGCGGCCACGACCAGCTCAACAGAGTCTTCACCTTCTTCGATCCCCCGACCGTCCGCGTTCCCTACACTAATTATTTCGACACTACCGAAGTGGCCCGCTGGAGCGATTCCGCCGCGGCTTTCCTAAACGAGCACCCCTTCTTCAATCCCAACCGTCCCGCCGGCGGGGAAGGGCCCAACATCAGGGAAGGCCGTCAGAACAGTACCATCGTCATAGAGGATGAAGCGGGCATCGTCTGGTACGCTTACCGCGATTCCGACGCCTACCACTTCAGCGACACCGTGGCCTTCGAGAAACCGTATCCGAAGAAAGTCTCCATCACGAGGCTCCCGCAGGCCGACAAGCAGTCCGGCGCCCTGCACATCATCGCCAGCAACGGCAAAGGCTATGCGCATTCAGTGGACCTCGATTATCCCTACCCGCTGAAAAAATCTTACGTCTCCGCTTTCACCGTTGAAAAGGGCTACAAGGAAGGACCGCAGCCGGAAGGCATGATCAAAGGCTTGAAGGACGCTTATCCTCCCATCGTCCGCTCCGAGAGCGAGGCGGTCTTCGAGAAAGCCAAAGACGGCGATCTCTTCGACGAGCAGGAATTCCTCCTGAAGGTCAGAGGGACCGGCAAAGGCGTCAAGGTCCCTGTCTCCATCGGCACGGAAGCAAAGGGCGATATTCCTGAAGTCATCAATTTCGAGTGCGAAGTGAAGCCTGTCTCCGGAGGCACTATCCTTGATATGAAGGACATCGAGGGAACCTCCTTCTTCTATCTGGAATACAAAGAAGGCGGCGCGCTTACCATCCATACCCACGACAAGGACGGCAAATACGTGTCCTTCGATTTCAAGTCGGAATTCGGCACCGCCTGGCAGAACGTCGCCTTCACGCTTGATCTTGAAAGCAGGACGGTCTCCGCTTTCAAGATCAACGGCACCGATATGCTCGGCTCCGAAATTATTCCCTTGGGCAGCAAATTCAACACGATCGCCAGCGTCTGGCTGAAGAACACCGACAGCACTAATTTCGCTTCCTTCCGTTCGCTCAAGGTCAACATCGAACCTAAAACAAAATAAAAATAAATTT
>JAFYIM010000350.1 GCA_017538635.1 bacterium | reverse complement strand
TTTACGATGTTGAAGTCGATGTCGGCGGCTGTGGAGTGATCTGGAACGATGACATCGATCTTTCCTGCGACGAACTGTTCGCAAATGGCAAAGCGGTTAAGACGCCTTTCGATGGTTTGATTGCTTTCACCGAGGCGACAAAACTTTGGGGCCTGAACGAAAGCACTCTCCGCAAGGCTATTTCCTATGGCAAGCTTGTGGACGGCGTCGATGCATGCAAATACGGCAGGCAATGGGTGATTTCCATTGAAGCTATGATCAGGGAATACGGTAATCCAAAGTCGGATTAAGTATTTTTATTCAACAGTTCGAGAAAATCGAACAGTTCATTTTTTAGGTTTTGGGGCATCGCGGAAAACGGGGGCTTTTGCTACAATAGATAAATAATCAAAATTATTTACCGCTATGAAAGTCTTCAAGTTCAAAGGTGGAGTCCATCCCCCTGATTTCAAGGCCCTGACGGCTGAATCTCCGATAACGGCTCTGCCGCTGCCGGAAACGCTGCTTGTTCCTCTGTCCCAGCATATAGGCGCTCCCTGCAAGGCCGTGGTGGCCAAAGGCGACCATGTTTCGAGGGGACAAGTGATAGGCGAGGCGGGAGGCTTCGTCTCCGCGCCTGTGCACAGCCCTGTCAACGGGACGGTCGTGAAGATCGATACGGCCGGCAACGCTCTCGGGCGCACGGTCCCGGCCATTGAGATCAAGCCGGACGAGGAGAATCCTTTGGCTTTCGAGGAGAAAGTCTGCACTGAGCTTACCGCCGAGGCGGTGAAGACCGTAGTAAAGGAGGCGGGCCTGGCCGGCATGGGCGGCGCGACCTTCCCGACGCACGTCAAACTTAGTCCTCCTCCCGACCAGAAGATAGAAGTGGTCTTGATCAACGCGGCGGAATGCGAGCCCTTTTTGAACTGCGACAACAGGCTTATGTTGGAAAGCCCCGGCAAGGTCCTGCGCGGAGCCTGGCTTTTCAAGCTGGCTATGGGCGTTGAAAAATGCATAATCGGCGTCGAGAAGAATAAGCCGAAAGCTATAGCGGCCTTGGAAAAAGAATTAAGTGGCGGCGCTTATCCCGGCGTTTTCGTTCAGCCTTTGAGAACGCGTTATCCGCAGGGTGGCGAAAAACAGCTGATCTACGCATTGACCGGAAAGGAAGTGCCAAGCGGCGCTCTGCCGGCGGCGGTGGGCGCGGCGGTCTATAACGTTGGAACGGCTTGCGCGCTTGTCGATGCTTTCGACACCGGGCTGCCGCTCGTGCAGAGAGTTGTGACTGTTTCCGGCGACGCGGTTACGCGTCCGGGCAACTACCTCGTCCAGATCGGAACGAGAGTGAGCTTCCTTTTGGAGCAGGCCGGCGTAATCCCTGAAAAAATGGCCAAGCTGGTTTTGGGCGGGCCTATGACGGGCTTCGCCACCGGCAACCTCGACATTCCTGTGACGAAGGGAACGTCCGGTATTCTGGCTTTCTCCGAGGCTATGGCGGAAGAGGCTGACCAAGGCCCCTGCCTGCGCTGCGGAAAGTGCCTGACAGTCTGCCCCATGGGCTTGTCTCCCACGCAGCTAGATCAGGCGGCCATCGCGAAACGCGTGGACATTCTAATGGATCTGCGCGTCAGGGACTGCATCGAATGCGGAAGCTGCGCTTACAATTGCCCGGCTCAGAGATCGCTCCTTCAGAGCATGCGCGTGGGCAAGGGGCTTGTGATGGCCCATCTGCAGGCTGAAAAAGCCAAAGCGGAGAAGGCGGCTGCGGAAAAAGCCGCCGCTGAAAACAAGTAAAAGAGGTGAATCATGTATATATCTTACGAATGGCTGAAAGAAATTATCGACATACCCTATAGCCCGGAGGAATTGTCCAAGATCTTTACTTCCCAGGGCATGACCGTGGACGGTATGGAGCATGTCGGGATGTCCTATGACAATGTGGTCATAGGGCGTCTCTTGGAAGTTGCTGAGCATCCCCAGGCGGATAAACTGCACGTGTGCAAAGTGGACGTAGGCGGGGAAGTCCTGCAGATAGTCTGCGGCGCGCCCGGCATCAAAGTTGGGGACACTGTGCCCGTCGCGAAGATCGGCGCGAATTTCGGCGATTTCAAGATCAAGGCCTCGAAACTGAGAGGCGTCGATTCCTTCGGCATGTGCTGCGCCGCGGATGAACTGGGCATTTCCGGCGACCATGAATCACTATTGTTTTTAGACAACAGCCTCGTTCCCGGAACGCCTTTCGGAACCTTGCTGAAAGGCGAGGACTGGATTTATGATCTGGATATTCCCGGAAACAGGCCGGATCTGCTTTCCCACATCGGCGTGGCGAGGGAAATAGCCGCGCACCTTTCCCTGGAAGACGAGAAGTATCTCAACTGGAAGCCCAGGGAACCGGAATTCAAAGTGAGTGAACTGAAAGCGGAAGACGGCGTCAGTCTAGAAATTGCCGATCCTGCACTCTGCCCGCGCTACACCGCGAGGATAATCGACAACGTTAAGATCTGCGCATCTCCTCTGTTCATGCAGTTCAGGCTCTATCATTGCGGAATGCGTCCCATCAACAACGTGGTGGACATCAGCAACTACGTTATGCTGGAGACTGGCCAGCCTCTGCATACCTTCGACTACAAGAAGATCGGCAATGGCAAGATCGTCGTGCGCCGCGCCAAGGAAGGCGAAGTATTCGTTACGCTTGATGAAGAAAAGCGCGAATTAGACAGCGAGATGCTGATGATCACGAACGGCGAGCGCGGCCTTGCTATCGGCGGCGTTATGGGCGGTCTTGATTCCGGCGTCAGCGAAGAAACGGATACGATCCTATTGGAGAGCGCTTATTTCTGCGGGCCCAATATCAGGCGCACCGCCAGGAAGCTTAATCTGCATTCCGA
>JAFYIM010000349.1 GCA_017538635.1 bacterium | reverse complement strand
TCGTCGCCGTTGACAGGAAGATCTTTCAGTTTAAGAACTCTTCCCTCTTTTTCTATGCGGCGGATACGCGCGAGGACTGGACGGACTATCTCCAAGGAGAAGGCGAAGCCTTTTCCCTCGTTGGTCATGTTGCCCCTGACGTCGCATAGCATAAACCTTATGAGATCCCTTATGGTGATGTGTCTCAAGCTTCCGATGAGGCGCTGCAGGGCGGGGTCTTTCATGTGGAAGGAATACAAAAGAGGACGCATGTGATAGCGGGTGTATTCGGAGACTTTGTCTATGGTCTCATTGGAAAAGCGCAGATCTGTCAGCGCTTTCCTCACCATCTTTTCGCCGAGGATGTCGTGGTTGTAAAAGATGAAGCGGTCTTTTTCGATCTCTTTTCTGCAGGCCGGCTTGGCGATGTCATGCGTTAGGCAGGCCAGTCTCAGCGAAAGGTCCTCTTTTTTTGCGGACTTCAGAGTCTGAAGAGCGTGCTCCCAGCAGTCTTCCTTGTGGTGCGGAAGCTGCGAGCAGCCCATGGAAGGAACAAGGTCCAGGAAAACGTAAGGCAGAAGGCCAAGTTCGCCGACCAGCCTCAGGGCGGTCTCCGGATTTTTGCCGAGCAGCATCTTCGTCAGTTCCTGCTGGCGTCTTTCTACTGAGACCATATCGACCAGGTGCCCGAGGTCCTTGATCGCTTTCCTCGTCTTGGGTTCAAGCTTCCCGTCGATCTTGGCGGCGAAGCGGCAGGCCCTGAGCGCTCTCAGGGGGTCTTCGCGCATTCTTTCCCTGGCGTTTCTTACGAAACGGAGAGTATGGCTCTTGAGGTCTGCGAGGCCGCCCATGGGGTCTATCAGTTTGCTTCCGTCATAGGCCATGGCGTTGACGGTGAAATCGCGACGGGAAAGATCCTCCTCAATGGAGTCGGCGTACGTTATGGAATCGGGATGGCGGTGATCGGAATACGTCCCGTCGTTCCTATAGGTGGCCACTTCTATGCCGTCCACAAGCATGACGGCGAAAGCCTGGCCTACGGCCCGGCATTTCGGGAAGAGCTTTTTGATGTCCTTCGGCCTGGCATTCGTCGCGATGTCGAAATCCTCGCATTTAATGCCGAGGAGAGCGTCCCTGACGCAGCCGCCGACCAGGCAGGCCTCGAAACCGCCTCCCTGGAGCCTTGAGAGGATGTTTCCCACCTTGGGCGGTATCTTTATCCCCAAAGTCACGATCTAGCCCTCTATGAGCGTTCTGAGGTCCTCTACGGAGACTTCCGCGATGCTCGGCCTGAGAAGGTCGGCGGGCGCAGCTTTGACAAAATCGCCGACGCCTACGCACTTGAAGCCGGCAGCCCTCAGGGCTTCGATGCCGAGAACGGCGTCTTCTATGCCGACCACTTCGTCCGGCGCGGCGCCGGAAACTTCCTGGGCTTTCAGGAAAATATCGGGAGCAGGCTTGGTCTTAACTATGTCCATCCTGTCTATTACGGCGTAGAAATAAGGCTCGAGTTTTGCGCAGCGGATGACGTCCTTGGCGTTCTTGCTGCCGGAAGCGACGACGGAACGGATGCCGGCTTTTTCTAGGTTTTCCAGAAGCTTGACGGCACCGGGCAGACGCAGTTCGTCGGGGTCGCAATTGTGCAAAAGATCGAGGTAATAGCGGTTCTTGCGGTCGGTCAGCTCCTTGCATTCCTCCTTACCGGGCAAGGGCCTGTCGTTGAAGACCGTGAAAAGTCTTTCCAGACAGACTTCCCTCGCCATGCCGCGGAAATCGTCGCCCTGCTTCTGGGTGAAATTAAGGGAAAGATCTTTCGCCAGCATGTCCCAGCTTCTGTAGTGGAGGTAATGAGAGTCGACCAAAACGCCGTCCAGGTCGAAGAGCACAGCTTTCAGTTTTGACATAGTTTATCCTTGCTTATTATGTTCGGTCTATTTTATCACAACCGGCCGTTTATCGCTGAAATTGAGCGCGTTGCGCCGCTTTTTCCAAATTTGGTAAAATAAATAATACAACTGAATATAGGAATGTAATGAAAGCGATGCGTTTAACGGGCCTTTTGGCGGCCGCTTTGATCTTGACAGCCTGCGAGCCTTCCCCGAAGGAAGCAGCGGAGCTCTTCGTTTCCGACTTGAAAGCCGGAAACTGGAAGGGCTGCGCCTCTTTTTTTACGCCGGAACTGAGGGAAGCTTTCGCAAAAGAGTCTGAAAGCTGGCCGATCCTGGCCTTCGCGCAAACTTTCTACACCGACGGCGTCAATTGCGAATTTCTAAAATACGAGACGAAGGAAGGCAAAGCCCACACTCTTATCAGCTACACCTGGCGCTGGCTCAGGGTGCCGATAGTTCCCGGCAGCGTCTACTTCGACCTCGTATGGCGTCCCATGGACGGCAAATGGCGCATAGAAAACATCTACGCCACGAGCCATTGGGATATGCTTCCTCTGGTTTGCGCCGACAGCCCCAAGGAAATTATCAACAAAGCACAACCCACGACCTGCGGCCTCCGCTACGTAAAGCCTTACCGCGAGAGCGAAAGCTGGGAGAGCCTTGGCAGGACAACGGAACAATATTTGGAAACCTGGTACCGATAAACAAAGGATCATCATGCGTCAATTCAACCTTATCTTACTGGTTATCCTCTGCGCGGCCGCAGCGGCTTTCGCCGACGGCGACGCCTTCGCCGAGGATGATGCGCTGAGAGCTCTCGAGAGAGCCGCGGCGGAAAAAGAGCCCATAGCCGGTCTCAAAAGCGAAACGCTGCCCGTCATGGAGGAAAGCGAAGTCAAGGATTTCCCCTTCTTCTCCCGCGAGGAAACGGAAGTTCCCCCGCTGGAGCAGGACCTGGAGACGGAGGAGGAAACTCCCGTCAAACTCTCCATGACGCCCATTGAGGCGCATGACGAATACCTTCTTGCCAGCCGTCCGAAATGGTACAAGCGCATTCCCTGGGGCCTCTGCCGCGGATTCGTGAACATCTCGACCTGCGTCGGCGAACTGGGACGCGGCTTCACTTACGCCTTCGGCGATTATCATCCCGCCATCGCCGCTCCTGTCGGATTGGTCGCCGGAGTGGCCGGAACGCTCGGCCGCTGCGGCGCCGGCTTGGCTGACATCCTTACCTTGGGACTGCTCGGCGACCGCGATCTGGCGGAGAACTTCCCGGACTACGTCTGGCAGGGACAGTGGGACTACGGTTTCTATCCGGACACCAAAAGCGCTCCCGATGATCCTGAAGCGAAAGAAGCCGAAGTGAAACACGAAGACCCGAGCGAAGGCTACATTCCGAGCCCGACCGCCAGAACGCCCATAAAAGGCAGAAGGATAAAGTAAGATGAAAAAAGCGATCTGTCTTTTGCTTCTTTTGTGCGCATCCGCCATGGCCTCCAACATCGAGCAGGTCGTTGTGGAAGACGATACGAGCGAGCACAACGGTCTTCTCAACGGTTTCGTTTCCATTCTCACCTGCTATCTGGAAGTCCCCAGGGCCATAACTTACGAAGCTACCGCAAGGCCGCGCTCCATGATCGTTTTGGCTCCCGTCATCGGCTCCT
>JAFYIM010000348.1 GCA_017538635.1 bacterium | reverse complement strand
TTTCATAGACGGCGCGCGTCTCTCTTGCGCACTGACTCCAGGAGAAAAGTCTGGCTCTTGAGACAGCCTTTTGGGAAAGCTCATTCCTCAGCGCTTCGTTTTGAAAAACATCGATCATGGCTTTCGCCCAAAGCGATTCTTCATCGCAGGGAAGAAGTATGCCGGAATCGCCGACTACCTCGGGGAGCGAGGAACAGTCCGAAACTATGACGGGAGTTCCTTCTCCCATCGCTTCCAGGACCGGGAGGCCGAAGCCTTCGTATTTGGAGGGAAAAAGGAAGGCCAGCGCATTCCTGTAATAATGCGGAAGATCCGGCAGAGGAACGTAGCCTTTGACTATGACTGAGTCGGAAAGGCCTAATTCTCCGATTGTTTTGAATATCTCGTCTGAGAGCCAACTTGGGGAGCCGGCCAATATGAGTTTGGGCAAATCTTTTTCCTTGTTTTTGGCAGAGGAGTAGGCTCTGAGAAGCATGGGAATGTTTTTCCTAGGCTCTAGATTGCCAAGATAAAGAAAGTATTTGTCCGGCAGTTTCTCTGTGAAATTTGGATTCTCTTTAGTGAACTCAAGGCCGCCCAAGTAGATCGTAGTTATTTTTTCCGGGGGGACGTCGTAAAGCTCCGTCAGCTCTCTCTTGGAGAAATCGCTTATGGTGATGAAATGGCTGGCGTTCTTCAAGCGTTTCTTGAAGTAGCTGTCGAAGTACGAGCGGCGGTCCCTGGGGTGCGTTTCCGGATACCTGATAAGCGACATGTCGAAAACGGTCACGACTTGCGGACCCTTGTAGGGAAGAGGAACGTAATTAAGCTCGTGATAAATATCAGCCTTATGCTTCTCCGCACCAAACCTAAAAAACATTTCCTTTATCGGCTGAGTTATTCGGTAGGGCTTAGGGAAACATTTTTTCAGAACTTTTCTTAAACCTGCGTCGAAACCGGGGGCGTCGTTCAAGATCTCCCTTGAAAAACGACGCCCATAAAAATAGACGTGCTCGTCTTCGGGATATTCCCTGGACATTGCCTTGAGAAGGTTCAGGGTATAATATCCGACTCCAGATTTGGGGGCCAGAAGAGGAAATGCGTCAAAGAGAACGCGCATATCACTGCGGAAGTTCCAGCTCGAAATTGCTCATCTCTTTCAGAGTCTCGTCCAGTTCCTCTTCGCCGACCTTGTCGCCGAAGATGGTCTCTTTGGGAACGTCGATCTCTTTTTTCGTCTCTTCTTTCACTTCCGCCGCGGGAGAGGTTACCTCTTCCTGTTCCTCAGTTTCCTCGGGCTCGCTCTCTTCAATCTCCATATCCTCTTCCGAAGGGAGAGTCTGTTTCTCATGGAACGTCACTTTGCCGATGAAAGCGCCGACGCTGTAGGTCTGGTTCGTGAGATTCGGATAGAATTCCGCGGGAACAAAGGTATTGCTGTTCCTTATCTCCATAACGATATAGTCCTCTTCCTGGAAGAGAGCTCTTATCTGAGATGTGCGGCCAAGGTCATATTCCAGAGTCTTCAGGCAGTTGTTCGTGAAGCAGAATTTCATGGCAGGCTCGCTTTCTATCAGGACTTCGACTTCGACTGGTTCGTCAGGCGAGACTTTGGGATGAGCACAGGCGGCGTCAAGACGGATAATGCGTTTGCCTTTTTCGGGCTTCACTACCATGAACGAGGACTTGCCGCTCCAGCGTCCAATCTGGTTATAATTGAAGCCGATCTCGTGCTTGGCGTAGATCTGTGCGTTTTCTTCCTCAGTCAAGTCTGAGCCTCTTATGGCCTGGAGACGGGTGACTGCGGCGTCAAGGGAACGTTTCTCGGCGCGGTGGGAAGCGATCTTCGGCCAAAAGACCGCAGCGGCGCCCAAAACAACAAGGGCAAGAAGCAGCAGGTAGAGCACTTTGAAGGTGGGCTGGAAATCGCGGTTGGTCGTCGCGGCGTTCACCATAATGAGGCCGCAGAGGAACCAGTAAAGCGCGGCGATCTGGTATTGGGCGAAGGCATTTTCAAACAGGCAGCCGAAGACAAGGAAAGTGAACATCCAGGCAAGGACGCGGGAAGTTCTCGGGGAAATGGTGTGCTCAACGCTGCTGAAGGCTACGCTTATCGTGATGATGGTGATGATGAGCAATGCGGCAAAGCCGAAGATGCCTTGATCTACCAGGGCCTGCAGGAAGATGTTTCCGGCGCCGGAACGGGATTCCTTAACGTACTTGGGCTGGTATTCGCGGTAAAAGCGTTTGAAGTTATTGGGACCGCAGCCCACGGCCAGATAATCCCAGTTGCCGTTCTTGGGTTTGAAAAAATTGAAAACGGTTATCCAATCGGCGGACTTGTGGTTGGTTCGAGCGTAGAGTTTTGCTTCAAAGCCTCGGTTCTTTATAGGCGTCACATCGGGATCTTCTTCGAAGAGGGACTGCTTGAAGCTGTCTATCTGATTGGCGATGGAAGTGGAAAGGCTGTTGTGGAAAAGGCCGACGGGCTTCCCGCTGGGATTGTCAACATCCTTCTGGGCGCTGAAATTGCCGCTTTTGGAATTGTTCTTTGTGGACAACAATTCTTCCTTGTCAACGTTCAGGTAGGATCCGACGGCGAAAAAAGCAAAGCCGATCATCAAAAGACCGACGAAGGCCGGTGGAATGATCTTGCCGCCGCGGAAGGCCCTTATGAAGGTCTCTACGAAGAATATCAGAAGCGCCAAGGCGGCAAAGAGCAGAATGACTTTGGATCCGGCCAGGAAGATGCCAAGGAGGAAAAGCAGAATAACGACTATGCCGCAGAAAGCCGGAACTATGCCGGCAAACAGCAATCCGAGGCCGATGGGAAGCAGAGCGAACAAGAAAACGCCCCAAGAGTTAGGCTCCGTAAAGGTGGAGTGTATTTCCCTGGTGTAGCGGTAGACGTAGTTGGAGAAGCCCGTAAGGCTGAGGCGCTGCACAACGCCCACCAGAACGGACGCGACGCCGATGCACAAAAGCAGGCCAAGATAGAATTTGATGTGTTTTTCGCTCCATACTTCGTTTATGACGACAGTATAAAGGGCGATGAGCTCTATGACCAGCGTAGCGTTTCTCAGAGCCTGCAGCTGTTGAGCCTCCATTTTCCTGAAGAACGGGTACGGGAAAGAACAGAAGGCATGCTGGATCTTCTCAAGGAAGCCGGGCATAAAGACGTTGTTCAGGGCGATGGCCGCGTAAATGCCGGAAATGACAGCCGTAAGTCCGAAAATGAAGATAGGGAAATTCATCTGTCTGGCGGTCCTGGCCCTGTTGACTTCGAAGTCAAGTTCGGGGTTGCCGAAGAAGCGTGTCAGGGCCCAGGCGGCGAAAAGTCCCAAAAGAACGCATTCGTAGGGAACTTTGGCCAGCTGGAAGAATTTCATAGACGGGCCGACCGTGACGGAACTGGAAAGGAAAGTCTCAAAACCGAGCTTCGAGCACATCTGGTAAAGCATATGGTCGAAGATCGCCATGTTTCCGAAGAAAAATATAAAAATGACCGTAAGGGCAAGGGCGAAACGCAAATGTATGAGGCCGACTACCAGCGTCAGGCACATAACCGTCAAAGGTATATAATTGGCCACGACCCTGAAGGAGGCGGGATCAGTGAAGGTCCAAAGAGAGGAACCAAAATAAACGCAGAAAGCCAGAGCGATGAGAAGGAATATGTTACGCATCTTGAAAGCCCTTAATTTAATTATTTACAATATTGATTTTAATCATTTTATCAAAAGACTCCTACCTCTGTAAAGCCCGTTTGCAGCGAGGAATCACTTCGCCGATTATGAAGCTGCGATCGTCTTTGTTTAGTCTTCCGATTTCAAAACTTCTATGAAAGCCTTCTGGGGGATGAAGACCTTGCCGATCTGCTTCATCTTCTTCTTGCCTTCCTTTTGCTTTTCAAGCAGCTTGCGTTTCCTTGTTATGTCGCCGCCGTAGCACTTGGCCAGAACGTCTTTTCTAAGGGCGTTGATAGTCTCCCTCGCGATCACTTTTCCGCCGACCGCCGCCTGTATGGCGACAGCGAATTGCTGGCGGGGCAGAACTTCCTTCAGCCTTTCGGCTAAAAGGCGGCCCTTGGGATAAGCCCTGTCTTTGTGAACGATCATGGAGAAGGCATCCACCGGCTCGCCGTTCAAAAGCAGGTCGAGCTTGACCAGTTCGCCTTCCCTGAAGCCGATGGGTTCGTAATCCATGCTGCCGTATCCCGAGGTCATATTCTTGATCTTGTCGTAGAAATCGGTGATGATCTCGTTCAAAGGCATGTCAAAGTGCAGAACGCAGCGCATGGGATCCAATGACTCCGTTCCTTTCATCTCGCCGCGGCGGTCCAGGGCCAGTTGCATGATGGTCCCGATGCGGTCGGTAGGCGTTATGATGTTCACCGCCACGAAAGGCTCCTCAGCCTTCAGGATCTCGCTGGGGTCGGGGAAGCGCAGGGGATTGTCTATCTCAATAACGGTCCCGTCCTTTTTCGTGATGCGGTAAACGACGCTCGGTGTCGTGGCGATGAGGTTCATGTTGAACTCTCTGTCCAGCCTCTCCTGGATGACGTCCATGTGCAGCAGCCCCAAAAAGCCGCAACGGAAGCCGAAGCCCAAAGCGATGGAAGTCTCCGGTTCGTAAGTGAAGGAGGCGTCGTTCAGCCTCAGCCTTTCCAAGGCTTTCTTGAAGTCTTCGTAGTCGCTGGTGTCCACAGGGTAGAAGCCCGAAAAAAGCATAGGCTTGAATTCCTTGAAGCCAGGCAGAGGTTCCGGGGCGGGGTCGTCGGATTCTGTCACGGTGTCGCCGACTCTGACGTGCGAGGCGTCCCTGATGAGCGCAGTGAAATAGCCGACTTCTCCGGGATTTATCTCATCGACGGCTTTCATGTGCGGCGTGAAAGTACCGGCTTCGATGACTTCATATTCCAATCCGTTCGACATGAAGCGCACTTTCGTGCCTTTCCTGATCTTGCCCGAGAAGACGCGCCCGTAGACGATGACGCCCCTGTAGGGGTCGTAGACCGAGTCGAAGATGAGCCATCTCAGTTTTTCGTCGGAAGGCTCCTTCGGCGGGGGAACGTCCTTTATGATGTGTTCCAAAAGGGTTTCCAGACCTTCGCCGGTCTTGCTGCTGACTTTCAGGATCTCATCTTTCGTACCGCCGATCAAATCGATGATCTGCTGCGAGCAGTAGTCGACGTCGGCTGATGGCAGGTCTATTTTGTTCAGGACCGGGATAATGTTAAGGTCGTGGTCAAGCGCCATCCTTACGTTGGCGACAGTCTGCGCCTGCACGCCCTGCGAAGCGTCCACCAGAAGGACTGCGCCCTCGCAGGCCGCCAGGCTTCTGGAGACTTCGTAGCTGAAGTCCACGTGCCCCGGAGTGTCGATGAGGTTCAAGACGTAAGTCTGCCCGTCCGGGGCGGCGTAATTTAGCCTTACCGGGTGGGATTTTATCGTTATGCCGCGCTCCCTTTCGAGATCCATATCGTCAAGGGCCTGGTCGACCATCTCCCTTTTGGCGACTGCGCCGGTCAGTTCCAAAAAGCGGTCGGAAAGAGTTGTCTTGCCGTGGTCGATGTGGGCTATGATACAAAAGTTGCGGATATGTGAGAGCATAGAAGTCAAAGTAGTTTTTTCAGAAGCTCCTTCACGGAACTTTCTATTTTCTGCATGATGTCGCCGCTTTCGTTTTCACCTAGGAATTTTCGGGCGGCGGAACCAAGTTTGTCGTTGTAAAAATCTGTCACCAACTGCAGCACGCGGTCTTCGAAGAGCGCCTTTTTTTCTTCCGTAAGGTCAAGCGTGGCCTTTGGAGAGCGGACGCTGCCTGAAAGCTTGATGGGGATCTCGATCGCTCCGTCTGCAATGAAGAGCGAGGCCAGCGGCTGTTTGGAGTACTTCGCACTCAAAGTCTTGTTTAGTTTCAGCTGCAGCCTGTAATCCATTTCTCCAGTAAGAGCACAGCTTCCCTGGGCTTTTATCTCACCCATGTTTCCGTTCAGAGTCGTGGCGGGGGAAATGATTCTTCCGTCTTTGATCGTGAAGCTGGCGGAGTAGTTCCTCAGTTTCTCCTTGCTGAGCGATTGCATGATCTGCTGCAGGAAGGGCAGCTCTTCCTTGGCCTGAGCGATAGTGGCGCCAGCTCCCAGGAGACGCTGGAGCAGGAGCGGGGCTTTCCCTTCCTGCCAGTCGCGGTCGGTGAAATAACTGAGATTGACATTACGGGCGCTGATCTTGCCCTTGCCGTAAAGCTTTCTTAGCGTTTCCTCTCCTCCGTCTATGAGAGAGGTGAGCGTGCCGTTCGTAAGGTAGAGATCAGTAGTAAGCGAGCAGAGGCCGCCCGGCATCTTTCCGCTGCATTTGAAATGCTCCAGCATGTCGCTCATGGAAACGTCCGTAAGATCGATTCTGGCCTCGAGAAGGGACGGCCCGCTTTTGAGAGCGCGCTCCTTGGAATTTATCGTCGCCTTGCCCTGCCAGAAACCTGATGTAAGCGAGAGGCTTTTCAGCTGATCGTTAACGGCTTTGAAATAAAGTTTCGCTCCTTCCAACTCAACGCCCAGAAGATGTCCTTTTTTGAAAGTGAGGTCGCCAATGGTCAGGAGCTCTCCCAAGTCGCCGGGCTTGCCTTCCAGCCGGCAGTCAAGGGCGTCGAAATTGGAGACTCGGTGCTGCAGGCCGCATAGCTGGGCTAATTCCTTGGTGAAATTGCCGCTGCCGTTCAGAAGAAAAGTCAATCCGTCTCGTGTTTTCAGGACGCTGCCGGTGGAAAGGAATTTGTCCGCCATGAAGGAGATGCTGTTGAGCTCTATTTTGTCCTTCTCTATGATGCAGTCGCAATCCAGCGTAAAGGGAACGTCGGAGACGTCCTCCACGATCCTTCCGTCCTTTATGGTCTTGGCGGCGGAACGCTTGTGGCCCGTGAAGCTCAGGCTGTCCAAAAAGAGCGTCCCCGAGGAATAGTCATAGCGGCCCCTGCTTGTCAGGGCGCTTTCGCTGAGCGCCGGGCAGTCCACGTCGCAGTTGAAGTTAAAAGTAAGGCAGCCGCTTTTTTTCCTGGCGTCGAAGCGTATCCTCTGGAAATAAGCCGGCCGGGACTCGTCTTCCCAAAACTGCAATTCCCCTGCGTTGAGGTACGGAACGGTCGAAAGGAAAGTTTTTATTCTTTCCCTGGCCCTGACCAACTCCATGGTGCGGATACTGCCTTTTTCCATTCCGAAGAAGGGCGAAAAGATCTGGTGCGGCCACATCTCGAAATGGATGTAGTCCAGGCTCATTATGGCTTTGCCGTCTCCTCTAGCCTCATAGAGGTCGAGCGCCGGGATGTCGACCTTGAAGCGGCCCGTCCAGGACGAGAGCTTAAGGTCGACAACGTCCGCCCGGCAATTCAGAGCCTTCGAGATCTTCCTCGCCGCATGGTCGCGGAAGATGAAGTTGTTCGCTATGAGCGGCGGAAGAAGGGCGAAAGCCAGGTACAGCCCGGGTATCACCAGAAGATATCGCCAGGAGAATTTCATCCCTGAAGCTCTTCCTCTTCGGTTCTCGTTACCGCGATGGCCAGTTCGTCCAGCTGTTCAGGGCTGACGGTGGAGGGCGCGTCGGACATGAGGTCGGTGGCCTTCAGAGTCTTCGGGAAGGCGATGACGTCCCTGATGTTGTTGCGGCCGGTCAAAAGCATGGTCAGCCTGTCAAGCCCGAAGGCTACGCCGGCGTGCGGCGGAGCGCCGTACTTAAGAGCGTTGATGAAGAA
>JAFYIM010000347.1 GCA_017538635.1 bacterium | reverse complement strand
TCGACGTTGATGCGTTGAAAGAAGCCGCCAAGACCGGCCTCATCGTGACCGTCGAGGATCACCTCGTCGTCAGCGGACTTGGCATGAGCGTCGCCGAGAAACTTCAGGAGCTCGGCCTCAGCTGCAAGCTCGTGAAGCTCGGCGTCACATCCTTCGCGGGCTCCGCCACGCCTAAAGAACTCTACGCCGAATATTCCCTGGACGCCCCAGGCATAATCAAGGCCATCGAAGCCGCGCTCTAAATGGAAGACGGAAGGAAAGAGCTGAAGTGGTTTGGGGCGGCTCTGCTTGCCCTCGGGCTTATTTGGCTCTTCCGCGCCGTCCTTATGGGCACTGGTTTCTTCTTCGGCGATTTCGCCAACCAGGATCTTCCCAAGCTTTTCTTCAACGCCGGCGAACTTCTGCAGGGAAGATTCCCGGCCTGGTGCCCATACCACGACCTTGGCCGTCCTTTCGGGCAGATGGCCTGGCACTCCATTTTCTATCCGCTGTATCTGGCTTGCGTTCCCCTCGCAAAAGATCTTGCCGCCTTTGAAAAAGCGGTCTCCTTCATCTACGTTTTCCAAGTTCTTTTCGGCGCCTTCGGCGTTTATTTTCTCCTGAGGTTCTGGAAGGTATCGCGTCCTGCCGCGACAGCCGCGGCGGCGGCCGCCGGCTACTGCGCTTCCATAGTCATAACCATGACTAGCGCCAACAACGGCGCGGGCTACGGCTTCATTCCCTGGATCATGCTCGCCATGGAACACATGAAGGCGGAAGCGGAAAACAAGCTCAACCTTAAAACGATTTCCCTTTCCGCAATAGGCGGCGGCGCCCTCGGTTTCTGCTTTTTGATCGGCGTTATCCAGAGGATGCCGTACATGGCGGCTTTCCTCATAGTGTTTTTCATTTATGAGCTCATTGAGCTTCGGAAGGAAAAGCAGGCGTTTTTAAGATTCATCGCCCAGAGCGCGGTCTTTCTTTTCGTAGGTTTGCTCATCTCGGCGATCCTTATCGTTCCCGCCGCGGAATATTACGGCAACAGCGCGCGTCCCGACCAGGATATCTACAAGAACGTCAGCGATCAGGCTAGCTGGTACTTCTTCCTTACGAACATTATTCCCGATCTTTTCGGCCGGGTGAAAGCCCCTGGCAACGGCAGCGACTGGAATCTTTTCTGGGGAGGGGATTCTTGGCACATCGGTCAGTTCTGGCAGTATTGGTGCCGCGTCGCTTATACCGGGCTCTGGCCTTTCCTTGCTCTGCTTTTGATCCCTGTTTATCTGAAAAAGCATTTCTCCCTCAAAGCCCTGATATTTTTCCTGATCGCCGTTATTGCTACTCTCTACATCTACGGTCTTGAAAATCCCTTTCAGTATTTCCTCGCTTACCTCATCAAGCCGCTAAGGAACCTGAGGATCCCGGTCAGATACGCTTACTTTATTTCGCTGCCCGTCAGCATCCTTTTCGCCTTCACTTTCGATCAGTTTTGGCCGAAGGAAAAGACCGAGATCAAATCTGGCTTCTGGCTTTTCCTCTT
>JAFYIM010000346.1 GCA_017538635.1 bacterium | reverse complement strand
GCCTGAGGTGAAGGTAAAGTTGCCTATCTTTGAAGTGGTGGCGTTGAAAGAGTCGCCGTTGGAGTTGGTGCCAGAGGTGAAAGTGAAGTAGCCGATCTTCATTTGGGAGGCGTTGAAGGAAGTGTTGTTGTTGTATCCGGAGGTAAAGGTGGAGTTGCCTATTTTGGTGGTGGTGGCGTTGAAGGAGTCGCCGTTGGAGTCGTATCCGGAAGTGAAGATGGAATCGCCGATTTTTGTAGTGGTAGCGCTGAAGGAGGAGTTGTTGTCGTAGCCTGAGGTGAAGGTGGAGCCGCCAATCCTGGTAGTGGAGGCGCTGAAGGAGTCTCCTTCTGAGGTGGTGCCGGAAAAGAGGTATGTTCCGCCTATTCTGGTTTGGGAGGTGTTGAAGGAGGTATTGTTGTTGTAGCCGGAGGTGAAGGTGGAGTCGCCGATCCTGGTGGTGGTGGCGCTGAAGGTGTTGCCGTTATTGTCGTAGGCTGAGAAAGTGGTGAAATCAGCTGTGGCGGCGAAGGGGGAAAGTATGAGGAAGATGATGAAGAGGGAGATGGGGAGTTTCATGACTTTGTGGTGTGTTGTTTTTTATTTTGTTCTGAGAGTATTCTAGCAGAGGGGAAGGGGGTGGAAAGGCGGTTGGTGGGAAAAAATAATGACAGGAAGGGATGGGGTGCGATTCTTTCAGAAACCGCAAATCTTTAAACCAAAACGCAGCAATTTATTAAAGTAAAACTTGACAATTTATTAAAGTTTTAATATACTGTCACGTGAAAAATCAAGGAGTAAGTTATGGAATCAACGAACTATATGCCTAGAATTAGTGATGTTTTACTAGCCGAGAAGTTAAGGCATTCCGGGGCGGTCCTAATAACCGGCCCGAAATGGTGCGGAAAGACTGCGACTGCCTCTATGGCAGCCGAAAGCATAGTTTATATGCAAGATCCTGACAAAACGGAAGCTTATATGCAGGCCGCTGACACAAAACCATCGCTGCTTTTGGAGGGAAAGGTCCCGCGTCTGATAGACGAATGGCAAATGGCTCCTGTATTGTGGGACGCGGTCCGCTTTGCGGTTGACCAGCGGCAGAAGCAAGGACAGTTTATTCTAACCGGATCAGCCGTTCCTGTTGACAACGCAACACAACATACCGGGACGGGCCGAATTTCTCGTTTGAGAATGCGTCCCATGAGCCTATATGAATCTCAAGAATCTAATGGGAGCGTTTCTCTGAAAAAACTATTTGAAAAAGAAAATATAGACCCGAAACCCTCAGAACTGACTATCGAGAAAATAGCTTTTGCCATATGCCGGGGAGGTTGGCCTGCTTCTGTAAAAATGGCCCCGAAAGATGCCCTGGAAGTGTCAAAAGATTATGTGGATGCCATAATACATCAGGATGTTTCCAGAGTTGACGGCGTGGAAAAGAATCCTAAAAGAGTACAGCTTCTGTTGCGCTCGCTGGCAAGAAATATAGCAACGTTGGCTACCAACAAGACCATTATGCAGGATATAGAGGGGGATGAAACAGGTATTACTGCTCCGACGCTAGATATCTATATGAACGCTTTGAGACGTATATTCGTTATAGAAGATCAACCGGCCTGGGCGCCCTCCATGAGGTCAAAGACTGCTATACGCTCTACCTCTAAACGTCATTTCGTCGATCCGTCTATTGCTACGGCGGTACTGCGCACCAGCCCCTCAGGTCTCCTCAATGACTTCAACACATTCGGCTTCTTGTTCGAGTCGCTTTGCACTAGAGATCTACGTATATACGCTCAAGCTAATGACGGGGAAATTTATCATTTTCGTAACAGGGCAGGCTTGGAAGCGGATATTATAATCGCGCTTAATGACGGGCGCTGGGCGGCGGTAGAAGCCAAACTTGGCAACAAACAGGTAGAGGAAGCTGCTCTTCATTTGCAAACCCTGGCCCAAAAAGTTGACGATTCGAAAATGGGAAAACCGTCTTTTCTTATGGTACTAACCGGCGGCGAACTGGCATATCAACGCAAAGATGGTGTTTATGTCGTCCCTATAGCTTGCCTTAAAGATTAACGGCAAGGAAAGCGCTATTGAAAAGTTTTTGCGGTTTTGGTAAAAGTTTTCAGTAGTACTGAAATGTTTTGTTGACTTTTGCAAAAAGGTTCAGTAGTAGTGAACCTTCAATATTTTCGCGTAGATCTTATAAGTTGTTTATATTACAGCAAATATCATCGCAAAAAGCAGCGCAGTTGGTAAAATATGAGCCACTTTTTGGGGTTTGATGGGTAAAACATGAGCCACTTTTGGGAGCTTGATGGGTAAAACATGAGCCAGTTTGGATTTGATATAATGGGGTTTGGCAGTTCGAAACCATCCTGCCTTGGGTAACCTAAAACAAAACTACGGAGACATAGACCTGTGCTTAGGTATGGGATCATTTCTGAAAAAGACCCTAGGGAGATAGTGCTCCTTAGGGGGAGAGGGTGCTTTTATAAGAAGTGCGCCTTTTGCGATTATCATCTGGACGCGTGTTTGGATGATGATGCGAATTATGAATTGAACAAGTCGGTCTTGTCTCAGGTGACCGGAGTGTATGGGAATCTGGAGGTCATCAACAGCGGGTCTTTTCATGAATTGGGAGAAAGGACGCTTTTGCTTATTAGAGAGACCGCTAGGGAAAAAGGGATCAAGGTGCTGCATTTCGAGGCGCATTATCTCGTGAGGGATAAAATTGCCGGGCTTCGTTCGTTTTTTTCGGGGATCGAAGTGAGGATGCGGGTAGGATTGGAGACTTTTGACGAGAATTTGCGGGAAGGATATTTGAAGAAGGGAATGCCGGGTGTTACTCCGGAAGAAGTGGCGAGGTATTTTGAGGAAGCGAATTTTTTGGTGGGGGTAAAGGGGCAGACGGTTGATTCGATCAGGAGGGATGTGGAATTGGGACTTAGGTATTTCAAGCGGACAACGTTGAACGTAATGTGCGACAATACGACTCCTGTTAAGCCTGACAAGGAAGTTATTGCTGATTTTATGAAATCGATCTATCCTAAGTATGTTAATAACGACAGGGTGGACATCCTTATACACAATACTGATTTTACCGTGGGGACGCCGGAATGAACGAACTGCTTTTGATTTTTACGCTTTTGTTTATTTACGGGTCGGCGCTGCTGGCTTACAAGCTCTTCGGGAAGAGCGGGCTTTTTGCGCTGACGCCTATTGCGACGATCGTTGCTAATATCGAGGTGCTGCTGGTTATAAAGGCCTTCGGGTGGACGCAGACGTTAGGGAACATACCTTTCGCGGTGACGTTTCTTATTACGGACATACTGTCGGAGTGCGAGGGGAAGAAGGCGGCTAACAAGGCGGTGTATATCGGGATATTCTCGACGGTGTTCTTTTTGGTGGTGAGCCAAATATGGCTTTTGTTTACGCCGGATGAGACGGATCACTGCATGGCGGCCTTCCAGACGATATTCAGAAATTCCCCCAGGGTAATCATGGCTTCCCTTACGGTCTATGCGGTGAGCCAGCTGACGGATGTTTGGCTCTATCATATGTGGTGGAATCTTACGGAAAGGCTCTGCGGGGACAAGAGGAGATTCTTATGGTTCAGGAACAACTTCTCGACTTTGATCAGCCAGTTCATAAACAATGTTTTGTTTACGCTGTTGGCTTTTTACGGAACGTTTGATTTGAAGACGGTCTGGTCGTTTATTGTTTCGAGCTATATTATCTTCATCATAACGTCCTTGCTTGACACACCGTTTGTTTACGCGGCAAGGTACATACACGATAGAGAGCAAGAGAAGAAGCAGAAGCAGGCGGCTGCGGCCGCTCAGGCCTCCACCGCGGCATAAACGGACATTTATAGTCTCATTTATAGTCTCATTTATAGTCTCATTTATAGTCTCATTTATAGTCTCATT
>JAFYIM010000035.1 GCA_017538635.1 bacterium | reverse complement strand
TTTTTCATACGATCAACGCTATTTTCGCTCTTGATGGCAAAAGCTATAAGCGGCACAAAGATGTTTTGGGGAACTTCAATAAGGATTACATTAAAACCAACATTTTTCCCCGAGAACTTGGAAGCAGAATAGTCGCCGCCGAGGAGATTAGACACACAAGCGATTATGATGATTTCTATATAGCAACCAAAGACGAAGCGCAAGAACTAATAGATACTGCGGAAGAATTCATCTTATTAGCAGAAAAACATTGCAACTCACGGTTGAATATCTAATGTAAAAAACGGAGCGCTAAAGCGCTCCGCTCTTTTTTTACTTGATCGTAAGGCCGTCTTTGCCGACATCGACAGTAACGGTGGCGCCTTCCTTGGCTTCTCCCGAGAGGAGGAAGCGGCCGAGGGCGGTCTCCACGTGCTTCTGGATGTAGCGTTTCAGGGGCCTGGCGCCGTAGATCGGGTCGAAGCCGTTCTCGGCGATGAAGGCTTTCGCTTTCTCGGTGAGGACGAGCTTGAAGCCGTTTTCTTCGCAGCGCTTGGTGAGGTCCTTGATGAGGAGCTCTACGATCTTTTCGACTTCCGCTTTCTCAAGGGGCTTGAAGAGGACGATCTCGTCCACTCTGTTCAGGAACTCAGGCCTGAAGTGAGCGTTCAGGAGGTCCATGACTTTTTTGCGGGTGTCGTCATCGAGTTTGCCTTTGTTCAGCTTGTCGAGCAGAAGGTCGCTGCCGATGTTGGAGGTCATAATCACGATGGTGTTCTTGAAGTCCACCGTGCGTCCCTGACTGTCGGTCAAGCGGCCGTCGTCGAGAAGCTGAAGCAGAGTGTTGAAGACGTCCGGGTGAGCCTTTTCGATTTCGTCCAAGAGGATGACGGAGTAGGGTTTCCTTCTGACGGCTTCCGTCAGCTGTCCGCCCTCGTCATAGCCTACGTATCCCGGAGGAGCACCGATCAAGCGGCTCACGGAGAATTTCTCCATATACTCCGACATATCGAGACGTATGACGTTCTCTTCGGAATCGAAGAGCGCCTCCGCCAAAGTCTTCGCTAATTCCGTCTTGCCAACGCCGGTGGGGCCGAGGAAAATGAAAGATCCGATGGGGCGCCGCGGGTCTTTTAAGCCCGAGCGGGCTCTTATGACCGCGTTGGCCACCGCTTCCACAGCCTCGTTCTGGCCGATGACGCGCTCGTGGAGGACTTCGTCGATCTTAAGGAGTTTTTCCTTCTCGCCTTCCATGATCTTGCTGACCGGGATGCCAGTCCAGCGGCTGACAACGTCCGCGATCTCGTCCTCGGTCACTTCCTCCTTCAGAAGGCGGTCGTCCTTGACGTTGGTCTCGTGGATCGCTTTCAATTCCTTTTCGAGTCCGGCCAGTTTGCCGTACTTGAGTTCCGCGGCCTTGTTCAGGTCGTAGCGGCTCTCGGCTTCGGCGATCTGGTTTTTGGTCTGTTCAAGCTCAGCCTTAAGGTCTCTTTCCTTCTTGATGGCTTCCTTTTCCTTCTGCCACTGGGCGGAGAGCACAGCCCTCTTTTCCTTCAGCTCGCTAAGATCCTTTTTAAGCTCTTCCAGTCGGCCTTTGCTGGCGTCGTCGCTTTCTTTCTTCAAGGCCTCCTGCTCAATTTCGAGCTGCATGACCTTGCGGTTCAGTTCGTCGAGCTCAGCCGGCTGGCTGTCTATTTCGGTCCTGACCATCGCCGCCGCCTCGTCCATAAGGTCTATGGCTTTGTCGGGCAGGAAACGATCGCT
>JAFYIM010000034.1 GCA_017538635.1 bacterium | reverse complement strand
TTTTCAAGTCGTTTCGGTTCCTGCTGGGGAAGATTCCCGCGCATCGGGAAATTTCCGGCCGGCAGGTTTAAGGAATCCTGGTACTTGTTTTTCTCTTCTTTGCTCATTTTTTGTTGGTTAAGGTTATTTTAAAGTCACGTTTGTCTCGAATATCTCGTCTCCGCGCATATATTTCATCGGGATCGTCTTGCCGGAGCTGTAAGCTTTGTTCATGGCGTAAGTGTAGGTCGCCACGGAATCCACTTTCAGGCCGCCTATCTCCAAAAGCACGTCGTTCGACTCGAGACCGGCCAGTTCGCCAGGGCCGAGTTTCTGCGTATTGGTGATCAGCATTCCGTAGTTCGCTTTCAAGCGCTTGTTCCTCTTCTGCATGATCGCGTCCACTTTAATGACATACATGCCGCTGTTCATCATGCACTGCGAGGTGCTGCCCAAAGATTTCTCATATTCTTCGGGAACTTCGGTGTCTTCCGTGTTGACGGCGATGGCCGGAGTTTTCTTCTCCTCTTCTTTAGCTTCCTCCTGCTCCTTTGCAGCAGTTGCTTCCGCCTTTTCCGCTATGTTGGTCTGCGTATTTTGAACTTCAAGATCGTACTGGAATGAGAATGGGCGGTTCAAAAATTCGCTGATGTCGCCGTAAGTCCTTAGCTTCAGTGTCTTGTTCTCGCCGTTCTCCTCGAACACCACCTTCTGGCTGGCAGCGTCGATATAAACGACCGTCGCCTCGGTGTCGGCGATCTTTTCGTTTTCCGCAACGGTGAAAGTCGAGCGATTTGACTTGTTGTAGAACATGGCGAAATTCTTGTCGCCGAAACGCGAGATGCCGTTGAACTGAATGTGCTTGGTCCAGGCAGGAAGTTCCTCTTTGCCGTCCGAACTCAAAGAGACCGGCTTGGGACCGCCTTTCCTGTTAACGGCCGCCGCCACTTCGGAAGGCAGGGCAAAGATGTCGCCCTTGAGGTCAGCCGTCAGCTTATCGTAATCGGGCGCCGTCCAATTCGGCAGCTCCTGGTCCTGGCTGTCGTTGAAAACGAAAGACCTCACCGACATGTCGACCACCGCCTGGGGATTGTTGGGATCCTTCAGGTTGCTTTTGATCTTCATGGCGTCGAAGCCGACGAGCTGCCCGGCGCTCTCTATAAGGCCGAGCGCGGCGTTCAGGCTCTTCCAGTCGCACTTCACGTCTTTCAAATTGTAGGAAAAGTCGCTGTACATTTCGTTTGTCTGCGGCTGCTTCACAGCCGTAGACGTAATGGAGGAACCGTACTTGCCGTCCAGCTTGGCGAACTCTTCTCGCAGAGTGCGCGCCAGATTGTCCGGCATTTTCTGGGCGGTTATGGTCTCAAGCGCATTGCTGTAGCGCTCAGTTAAGTTCTTGTAATCCTTGGCAAGGCTTGCGCCCTGGCTGATCTTCTTATCGGCCGTGGCGATGTTCTTGTTCAGGTCGGCCAGACGTTTGGAATTGGACTCCAGTTTGTCCGTTCCCGGGGAGATCAGCTGAGTCCAGACCAGAACTACGACGACAAGCGCTCCGCCGATCCCGACGGTCATCCATTCCCTAGTGGTCAATGCTCTCATTTGTCGTCCTCCGTGTTGTCTTCAAGAGAAGCGTCTCCGGTATCGGCTGCTTCATCCGACTGTTCCTCACCGGCGTCGTCGCTTTCGGAGTCGGCTTCATCAGGAATCGTTTCGCTGTCTTTGCGAGGCTCTATTTCGGCGCTCTCAGCAGTTTGATGAACAGCATTCTCGCTTTCCTTCAGTTCTTCCACCTGCTCCTTGCTTTCAGGTTCGGCGGAATCGTTTTCCACCGCAGCCTCTTCCTTGGCTTCGCCGGCAGTTGACGCGGTTTCAATAGTTTTGGGCAACGCTTCCGTCACGGTTTCGTCTTCCTTTTTCTTC
>JAFYIM010000345.1 GCA_017538635.1 bacterium | reverse complement strand
TAAATAAAAACAAGTAGGGAATTATGTCAAGAACTTTATTGCTTTCGGCGATCATGTTTGTTTCGGCGGCTTTCGGCGCCGAGGTCTATTATAATTGCGATTTTGAGGAAGGCTTCACCGAGGGCGACCTGCAGGGCCAGAAAAACTGGACCGTCAGGACCACCGACGGTTACTGCCACGAGGACAACGTGGCGACGGTGGGGGACTACCATTCCCGCCGGTGCGTTAAAATTGGCAAAGCCACCGGCTGGAACGGCGTCATAGTGAAAAACATCACGCCTTCTCCCAACGGCAGCCTGCTCAAAGTGTCCTTCAAGTTTTTCTGGCCAACCGACACCGGCGTTTCCGCCGTACAAATTGCCAGCGACTGGTGGAACCGTCCCGTTCAGCTCAGTTTAAAAACTAACAGCGACGGAACGTTCAGAGTCGCATCCCTTCAGGACAAAGAGACCAACGTTCCCGAGGAAATGAAGAACGCCTCTTTCCCGATGGGGGAGTGGATCAACGTTTCCTACACCATCGACTTCAGGGCGGGCGTCATGGATAAGCTTGCGCTGGGTGAAAAGGAGAGCGACGCGAGCCTGGTTCCCATCAAAGACTCCTCCGCGAACCTTAAGAGCTTCTCGATCGTCACCGACGCCGAAGCCAACGTATGCCTGGACGACATCAAGATAGAATCGATCGAGCGCGGAGGCACGCCAAGGCTGGCGCTTTCCGAAACGACGCTTGCGGTTGCCAGCAAAAGCAGCGCCGGCAAGCTGACGCTCTACAATATGGGCGGAGGGGAACTCACCTACAGGGCCTACTGCGATGAAAATCCCGACTGGCTGACGATAAAGAATCCCGAAGGGACGTTTACGGAAAGCACGGCTCTCAATTTCAACTTCGACCGCTCTTTGATGACGACCAACGTCTATTACGTCAACGTCAACGTTGACGGCGGCTCTGCCGGCAGTTCGGTTTGTCTTTTGAAAGTTCAAAGCAAGGGCGCCATCTGTTCCTATACCTTCGATCCGCCGGCCTTGTATCCCGGCGAGATAACCGGCCAGGACGGCTGGGAAGGCATCAGGGACGACGGCTACGGATATCCTGACAACTGCATGCTGGTGACCAATGTGGATTACGGCGTGGACGGCCCCTGCGGTTTCATTAAGAACGCTTACGGCTGGAACAGCTACATCTGCCCGGTAACCTCCCAAAAAGACGCGGTCGTCAGGGTTTCCATGAAGATCAGGAAGGATTCCGAATCCAGCCAGGATTCCTTCTTCTTCCGCAACGGATGGTGGGACTTTCTCTACGAGTTCTATTTCTGGTGCTACGAGGGCGATTTCTATCTTTACAAATTCAACGACGGAAAGCCTTACGCCGTCACCGGCTTCCAGCCTTTCCCCCTCGACACCTGGCTCGATTTTTCCTTCACTATCGACCTTAGGCTTTACAGACTGACGGAATTCTCCCTGGGCGATTTCAAGACCAACCTTACTTCCGGATTCGATCTTTATACCCAGCACGACAAGACGAACAGGTACGAGAAGCTCAATACACTGGCTTTTGTCTGCGGCAGCAGCGAAGTGACTGACGCCAACCTTCTCGTTGACGACATTTTGGTCGTCGAACTGGAAAGACCTAAAGAGCCCGTTCCTCTGCTGGATCCCGTCGTCGCTTTGGATCCCACTCAGGAAAGCGTAGAAGTTCCCGTTTTTAACGCAGGCGGCAGGGCCTTCAAATACACGCTGACTGTGCTCGATCTGCCGGGCAATCTCGTTCCGAAGCCCGCCACCGGAAGGATCGGGACAAGCGGAGCTTTTGGCTTTGACCTTCGGACCGGTGATCTGGATGACGGTTTCTACCGCACCAGGGTGGTTATGGATTACAAAGCCACCTCCGGCAGCGGAGAAGGTTCCATCACATCCCTTTTCACCTTTGCCAAGGGCGGATGGTACTACACGACGGAGTTTGAGGGTGAAAGTTATCAAACTGGTGATCTGCGCGGCCAGGACACCTGGCTGGCAGGGTCAGACAAACCTGAAGAAGCTCCGGTCGTCACCTCCAAGGAAGGCAGGCAGTGCGCGAAACTTCCGGGAGAAGGCTTTATCAAGACGACCTGTTTTGTCCCCGCGGAAAGCGCCTTCACCTTCAAGAGCCTTTTTTATGTTGAGGAAGGCGACGACGAAGGTTATGCCAAGGTCTCTTTCATCGACGACACGGGCTATCTGCCTTTCTATATCTGCCGCGACAAGGCGCTTCGCCGCGCCGTATTGGGATACGTACCCGCCAACGACGACACTTTTGTCATGCTGGCCACTGCGCCTTATGACGAATGGCAGGAATTTTCTTTCAGCCTTGACACCAGCATGGAGAGGAACGAAGTATTGAGCGTGACTTTCGGAGATTATCACGAGGATTTTCCGGAGGGGACGATATTCTTAAAAACCGAATATGATCTCTGCGCCGTCAGCAACCTTACCGTCACGGTGGAAAAAGACAGCGAGGAAGGGACAGAAGAAGACGCTGAGATCGCACCATTCTATTTCGACAACATCGTGGTCCGCGACAACGCCGTGCCGGAACCTCTCTTCGGTTTGGCTTTAATTGCGCTGGCGATTCTGGCTTTGAGGAAAAAATAAAATAAAGGAGATATTATGAGCAAAAACATCGACTGGGGCAAACTGGGTTTTTCCTACATGAAGACGGACTACCGCTACGTCTCTTATTTCAAGGACGGAAAGTGGGACGAAGGCAAGCTTGTGACGGACGATTCCATAACCCTTAACGAGTGCGCCTGCGTTTTCCAGTACTGCCAGGCCTGCTTCGAAGGCTTGAAGGCCTACACCACCAAGGACGGACGCATCGTGAGCTTCAGGCCCGATCTGAACGCAAGCCGCATGGCTGAATCCGCCAGACGCCTTGTGATGCCTCCTTTCCCCGAAGAGCGCTTCATTGAGGCCGTGAGGGCCCTTGTCAAGGCTAATAAGGAATACGTCCCGCCCTTTGGCAGCGGCGCGACTCTTTACATCCGCCCCTTCATGATCGGAAGCAATTCCGTCATCGGCGTCAAGCCGGCGGATGAGTTCGAGTTCAGGATGTTCTGCACGCCGGTCGGCCCGTACTTCAAGGGCGGCGCCAAGCCGATCGTATTGAGAGTCTGTGACTATGACCGTGCGGCCCCCAGGGGCACCGGACACATCAAGGCCGGCCTTAACTACGCCATGAGCCTTTACGCCGGCATGGAAGCCCATGCGGAAGGCTATGCCGAGAACATGTACCTTGATCCCGCCACCAGGACGAAAGTGGAGGAGACCGGCGGCGCCAACTTCATCTTCATAACG
>JAFYIM010000344.1 GCA_017538635.1 bacterium | reverse complement strand
TCGCTGTCGAGCTGCTGGAGGACGCGCTGGCGCACGATAAGCTTGGCCGTGCGGTCTTCCTTTTCTTTTTCGCGGCTCTTAAGAGTCTTTATGATCTCTTCGCAGTAGAGGTCCATGGCGGAGAAGTAATCTTCTATGGGCTTGACGGATTCCTTGTGGGCCAGAAGGTCTCTTTCCGCGCAGTTCTTCGCCATGTGCAGGAAGTTGACCGCGATGTCGCCGATGCGCTCGATGTCGTGCGCAACGTGGATGTAGGCCGGAACGCGCTCGGTGTTAAGCTTGTCGACGTTGTATTCCGAGAGCCAGGTAAGGAAGGAGCTGACATCGCGCTGATAGTCGTCGAGCTCGTTCTCCATATTTATGATCTCCTGGTCCTTGCTGAAATCGTTTTCCATGAAGGCGGAGAAGGCGTAGCGCATCATGATCTGGCCTTTTTCCAAAGCCTCGATGGTGATCCTTCTCAGCTGGGCGAAGGCAAGGTTCGGCGTAAGCAGAAGGCGGCTGTCGAGAACGTAGCTCTTCTCGTTTTCCATCGCCTTAACGGGAATGATCTTCTCGCTGAGCTTGACAAGCAGCGAGGAGAAGGGGAGAAGGAGAAGCGCCGTAAGAAGGTTCACCATGGTGTGCGCCATAGCCGCGTGGTGGCCGAGCTGGTCGCCACGGAAAGCGTCGCCGGGAATGAAGGCGTCGAAGAAAAGCAGAGCGAGCGATCTGTCGCCTAACTTGATGAAGAAGCAAGCCGTGCCGAGGGCGACGGTGAAAAGATTTATGATCGTGTGGATGACGGCGACACGGTGCGCGGCCCTGGACGTTCCCTTGGCGGAAAGATGGACCGCGATGGACTTGCCCAGGTTACAGCCGAGGATAAGGGGACAGATGGTCGCCAGGTTCATCATGCCGGAACAGGCGAGGATGATGACCGCGCCGACAGTGGCGGCGCTGCTTCTAAGGAGAGCGCTTACGGCGAAGGCTGCCAGGAAAGAGTAGAGGAAAGGCAGGAACTTGCCGGTAGAGCAGTCGAAGACTTTGCCGATCTCGGAGAAGTATTCGCTGCCGGCCAATGGCGTCAGCGTTTCTTCCAAAAGATAGAAAGCCAGGAAGACTGTGCCGAAGCCGAAGAAAATTCTGGAGAGCGCGTGCCAGAAGTCGCCGCGGCGGCCGGGAATCAGCCTGAAGATCGCGCCCAGCACAAGGCTTGGCATGATCAGGGAATAAAGCCGGCAGGCCATGATCTGGGGCGCGATGGTAGAGCCGATGTTGCAGCCTAAGATCAGAGGCACGGAAACGGAAAGGGAGAGCAATCCGGCGTTCACAAAGCCGACGACCATGTCGCTGGCGGCGCCGGAGGACTGCAGGATAGCTGTTACGAAAGCGCCCTTGAAAAGGTCGGAGATCGGACGGCGCTCTTTGGAATTGAAGAGGGCTTTCAGCTTTTCGCTGGCGGCGGTCCTGAGACCGAAGGACATGAAGACCAGCCCAAGGTAGAAGAGCGAGAAGAAGCCGCAGAGTTTGAGTATGAGAGCGCCCTTGTCGATTGTCTGAACGGAGAAGGAGAAGCAGTCAAAGGAAGGGGCTTCGGCATGGATGAAGCTCTTGCCGGACATTTTGGCGCCCTTGATGTAAACTTTGGCTTGGCCTGATGAATCGCTTTTTATATTTTCGGCGCTGAACTCCACTTTCGGGCAGGCGCCTTCGCAGAAGAAATGCACGGGAACGCCCTCTTTGGGAGAGCCGTCCTCATTGAAGAAGGTGAGAGTAATGGGTTCCTTGACGGAAAGTCCGTTCAATGCCTGCTGATGATCGCCGACAACAGAAACGCCCCAACAGAGGGCGAAGATCGTTTCCTTTGACGTGCCGTCCGGCAAGCGGAAATGCGCTCTCACATGGTGAGTCCCGGGGCGGGGAGCGACGGCGACAGTTGTTTTCGCGCTGCCGCTTTCGTCGGAAACAGAAACGGCTTCTTCAGGGAAGGAGACCGCCTCGTCCTGGGATTCGAATGTCACTTTGATGCCGGAAACGGGCTTGTCGTAAGCGTTCAGAACTTTAACTAAAAGTTCCTGGGGCTCGTTTCCATTGGCAAGATAACGGGAGCCTTCAAGCGCTTCGAGTTTAACTGGGACTCCGCCGCCTTTTTGGCAGGCGGAAAAAACAAGAAGCGCCGGCAGTAGAAGGATGCTTAGAAAGCGTTGGGAGATTTTC
>JAFYIM010000343.1 GCA_017538635.1 bacterium | reverse complement strand
TTTTTTGTTCAACCCACTTGACAAAGTCGCAAGGCGGGTGTATTATGTGCTTAACAGGTTGAACGCCTGAACGCCAAAGAAAGGAGGAATGGCAGATGGATAACATTCTATGACAAAGATAGTTAAGCAAGAAGATTTGATAAAAGAAGACTTTTCATTATAGAACTTGGAGATTTTTGGGACAAGTTCGGGTGGAAAAGTGTGAGGTTTGAGCAAAAGTTCGGGTGGAAAAGTGTGAAGTTTGGGCAAAAGATCGGTAGGAAAAGTGTAATGATTTGGCAAAAGTTCGGGTGGAAAAGTGTAAGGTTGGGGCAAAAGATTGGGCGGAAAAGTGTGATTTGAGGGTGGTCGGCTGTGATTATTTGTTATAATTTCGGTGTAAAGGTAACCTAAGGGGGAAAGATGAAAAGGAATTGTTTTGAGGCGCCAACGGCGGTTAGGCTTGGTGTGGTGTATTTTTGGTTTGTTTTGGGGTTTGTGTTTGCTTTTGCGTTTGCGGCGGGGGCGGAGAGGACGATTTATGATCCTAATCGGCCGGTGTCGATGTTGGGGCAGAAGGAATTTACGGTGCAGTGGTACACTGCTTCGCCGTGCGCGACTCGGCTGCAGTTGCGTGAGGGCGGGGAACCTTGCATGACTTGGAAGCCCGAGGGGGAGGAGTATAAGCCGTGGGAAGAGGATGAGGTGCGTCTTGTTGAGGGAGGGACGACAGGGACTTATCACAGGCTGACGGTGACGGGCTTGAATCCCTGCATACGGTATTATTACAGGCTGTATGATCCTGGCGTGGAGCCTACGCCGGTGGAGGTGAACTGGGGAGCGGAGAAGCCCTGGGGAAGGGAATATGCGGTGAATACGCTGTCGCCGGATGGGTGCAGGACGGTCGTCAGGATACCGGTGAAGGTCCTGGTGATGCCGAATGTTTACAGTATGTACAACGTTAAGCAGGCGGACGGAACGTATCCGGAATTGCCTCCTGTTATCGGGGAGGCGGAGAAGGAGAAGATCGTTAGGGACTTTAAGCTGGCGGAGAGGTTTTGGTTCGTGAACAACGGGTTCAGGGTGTGGTATGACCTGCAGATATTCTGGGATGAGAGGCCGCAATACTGGGGAGAAATGCCGGAGGATGCGCCTAGCGCTTATAAGGCGTTGGTGCCGTGCAGAAGCTTTTCCGGGCAGGAGTATAGGTTCCCGGGCGGCGGAACGTTTACGATAGTGGATCTTAGGAATATTGAGAAGACGAATTTGGCTCCTGTGGAGGACGAGTTTGTAGGCCAGATAGAGAACGCGCAGTTGAGGTATTATGACTCGCGGAGCGGGAAGTGGCTCTACAGGACGAGCGGAGGGGGAACATTCGGGGTGACGGAATGGTTCCGCGGGGTGCCGGGAAGGTCGCAGTTCTTAGGAGACGACATAGCCTGGCTGACCTGCCACGAGTATCATCACCAGATAGAGAGCCTGGGGACCTTCAGCGGGCTGGACAGGGAAGACGATCACGTTATCTATGACCACTTCATCAACAGGCACCGCTTCCAGAAGGCGGACGGGGAGTGGGATGAGACGACCTGGGATCTCTCGGCGAAATGCGGGGACCATTGGAGCGGGATAGCCATGACGGATAGAAAGCTGACGGATCTGCAGTGGCTGAGGATGTACTTCGGAACGCCGGTTCTGGTCGTGGACCGCGATATGGACGGCGTGCCGGACGGCGGAATGTTCTCGGACGGGAAGCTGCCCTTTACGGAAGCGGACTACGGCTACGACGAGAACAAGCGCTCAACGGACGGAGTGATGGACGATTTTTCAAAGGTGAGGGAGAGCATTTGGAGCGGCGGCGTTTTACAGCCCTGGTTCGCGAGAAGGATGGAGGAATCCGTCTGGCCGAATCCTGTTTCATCGGACAGCGACGACGACGGGTTGGATGACGCGATCGATCCCTTGCCGCTGATTCCGTATGAACCGTATATTTGGCCCCTGACGGCCGAAATAGACGGGGATACCGCGGAATGGGTGAATATACCCCTTAATGGGGAAAAGCGCGTGGATGACGTTTGTGTGCGTTTTAAACAGGGCCACGACGAGAGTGCCTACTATGCGCTGATAGAAGCGTCGGGTGAATTTACGGAGATACTCCTTGAGCTGGACGGCGAAGGGCACGGGATCTTCAGCGGCTGTGAGGCGCCCGGCGGCTTCAAAGATTATTATGAGTTCAGGATCCGTCCCGCTGGAGACGGGTATAAGATTACGAAAGGCGGATACGGCAAAGGCGCCGATTTCGCTTATAAGAAGGAAGACGGGAAGGTCGTTTTCGAGTTCAGTATCGAGAACCGAGGAGAATCGAGTTGGTTCTGGAAAGGCGGAGGAAGGGAAGTTGGCTCCATAGTGAGCTTCCGTCTGCCGGACAAGTCCGCTTACACTCTGGGAGACGGGTATCAGCCTGTCTATTGCTTCATGCTGCCAAGTTTCGGCGTCGCTAAGTGCCCGGTCCCGCTGCCTTCCGAGCTTAAGGCCGAGGAAGCGGATGTCGCGCTGGATTTTTCTCGTGATGCCGATTTGTCCGGGTTCGAGTGCACTTCGGAATATTTCGAGGTGAAGGACGGTGCGCTGAATCTGAAGGATGATATGCCTCGGAACGCGACGGCGTATCTTTTGGCGCCGGGCTTCAAGGGCGGGGATTTCACGGTAATGATGGAGTTTGAAGCGAAAGCCGACGCGGTTTTGGGAGCGTTCGAGAGCGGGACTGCCGGCATCGATCCCGGGAAAGACAGCGTAGGCTTCCTGGGAGGTTACGGCAACAAGCTTTCGAAGATTAGATTGAAAGGCTTGGGCGAGGTGTGCGAGAAAGCTTTCGCGCTGACGCCGGGACGCCATACGATGCAGTTCCAGCGAAAGGGGAAATACTTCTTCTTGATCTGCGACGGACGTGAGATCGGCTGGTACGGCGACAATACGAAGCGATTGGCGGAAAGGATCGGCCTACTTGGCTGCGCGGGGAGCGATCTTAAAGTTTACCGCCTGTTAGTGAAGGGCGAAAAGTAGCCGGGCTCTTGTTACTGCGCGCTGGGCGCGGCAGCGTAAATTATAATCACTTGATGGGAGGCTCGGGAAGGCTTTCCAACAGCTTAAGGCAGCCTTCCACGTCGTCGGCTTTGAGGGAAGCGATAACTTCGTCCGGCTGATCCCACCAGCGCACTTTCAAAAGACGCTTGATGGTCTCCTCGTCGAAACGGTATTTGATCACGCGGGCGGGAACTCCTACTGCGATCGCGTACGGAGGGACATCGTGCGTTACGACAGCGCCTGCGCCGACTATGGCGCCGTCGCCTATGGTGAGGCCGTCCATTACAATGGCGCTCCTTCCGATCCAGACATCGTTGCCGATGGTGACGGGCTCAGAGTAAGTGTATTTCACCCATTTGGATCTAGGGAGGGCGAGCCCATCCGTGACATTGCTTATGTCTTTGTAAAAGACAGAGGAAGAGCTTAGGAACTGGGTCGGGTGCGTAGTGGTTCCAATCATGACATTGCTGGCGATCGAGCAGAATTTGCCGATGCGCGTGTTCTTGTCAGTGATTACGGTGCCGAATCCTACGAAGGAGTCGCGGCCCAAAATGCCGCGCTTGCGGAGCTCACGGTCGTATTCGGCGTTCCGGTAGTGCTTGGCGCGGAAGGCCTTTCTTTTCTTTTTGCTGTAAAAGTACAGCAGGAAAGCCAGAAGATTTGTTTTGAATTTATTCATGTCTAGCAGTTTATCACATGCGCGGGGTTATTTCAAGTGGTAATATGATAAAATAAACAAATACAGAATTAGGAGTGTTTATTTATGTCTAATTGGATATTGAAACTCATCATGGGCAACCGCAACAAGCGGGTGGTTAAGCGTTTGCGTCCGCTGGTTGCGAAAGTCAACGCCCAGGAAGAGCTTTATCAGAAATTAAGTGACGACGAGATAAAGGCTAAGACCGCGGAATTCAAGGAAAGGCTAGCTAAAGGCGAGACGCTTGACGATCTGATGATCGAGGCTTTCGCGGTCATAAAGAACGTCTGCCGGAGACTGTGCGGGCAGAGCTGGGAAGTCTGCGGCTCCCCTTACGTCTGGAACATGATCCCCTACGACGTGCAGATCTTGGGCGGCATCGTTTTGCACCGCGGCGCCATTTCCGAAATGGCGACCGGCGAAGGCAAGACTTTGGTTTCCATTATGCCCATTTATCTCAACGCCCTGACCGGAAGGGGCGTGCATGTCGTGACGGTGAACGATTACTTGGCGCGCCGCGACTCGCAGTGGAACAAAGGCGTCTTTGATTTCCTAGGGATAACCATCGGCTGCATCCAGAACCAGATGG
>JAFYIM010000033.1 GCA_017538635.1 bacterium | reverse complement strand
TTCCGGTGGCGGGCATGATGGAAGAGTCGAGGCCGTCGATGTCGAAGGAGATATAGATCTTCTTTGGGAAGTTTGCGGGAAGAAGTTTTGTCTTTTTATTTTCTTTGAAGCGGAGGAAGAGTTCCTCGGCGTCGTGGAAAGTCACTTTGTTTTTTCTGTCCGATCTGTAGGCTTGCTCTTCTTCGCAGTAGGAGCGGGTGCCGAATTGGGCGATTGGGATACCGAGCTCGCTGATGCGGCGCATGACGGAGGCGTGGGAAAGGGGATTGTCCTCGTAAGCGAAGCGGAGATCAGCGTGGGCGTCGAATTGTATGAGGCCAAAATCAGAGCCTAGGCGCGCTTTTAAGGCGCGTATGGCGGGAAGCGTGACTGTGTGTTCGCCTCCAAGGGTAAAGGGCAGGGATTTGCATTCCAGGGCGTAGGAGACGGCTTTCTCTATTGCTTTGAGAGTGGGGGCGGGGTGAGCGGTGTAGATGCCTTTTGCTCCGGGCTTCTTGCCGCGCTGGATCTTTTCAAGCTGCTGGGAGGATTCTATGATGGTCTTGGGGCCAAATTTCGTGCCCGAGCCGTAGGAGACGCTTTTTTCGTAGGGTGCGGGAATGATGTGGAAAGCCGCTTTGTCGGGTTTGGCGGGCGTGAATTCGGATTCCAGAAAATTCAGCATAGTTTTTCTCCCAATCTGCCGGCGTAGTCAGCGTAGGTGAATTCCCGGATAAGTTTTATTTCGCCGTTTGCTTTTTGGTAGGCGAGTGAGGGAAGATTGATGCCGTTGAACATGCAGGTCTTGACGAAGGAATAGATCGCCATGTCTGTGAAGACGAGGCGGTCGCCGATCTCTAAGGGTTTCTTGAAGGAGTAGTCGCCGATATAGTCGCCGGCCAGGCATGTCATGGCGCCAAGACGGTAGGTGTAGGGGAATTCCTTGGGTTCGCCGGAACCGATTATGTGGGGGCGGTAAGGCATTTCCAGAACGTCCGGCATATGGTTGGCGGCAGAGGTGTCCAATATAGCTATGGGCATGCCGTTTTCGATGATGTCCAGAACACTTGTCACGAGATATCCCGCGTCAACGGCTACAGCTTCGCCGGGCTCGAGATAGATCGTCTTAAGGTCGAAAGCGGTCTTGAACTCACGGATGAGCTTTATGAGATGTTCCCGGTCGTAGTCAGGCTTCGTGATCAATTGTCCGCCGCCCATGTTGAGCCATTCAAGGTCGCGGAGAAAAGGTCCGAATTTTTTGGCGACGACGTCAAGCGTTCTTTCCAGCACGTCGCTTTTTTGTTCGCACATGGTGTGGAAATGGAGCCCGGAGATCTCAGCTACGCCTTCCTTTTCCAAGTCTTTTTCGCTGACGCCGAAGCGGGAGTAGGGGGCGCAGGGGTTGTAGATCATGGTCTCGACTTCCGAATAGCCGGGATTGATCCTTAGGCCGACTTTTATTTCCTTACTTGCTCCCTCTATGGCCTTCTTGTGATGCCTTAGTTGGGAGTAGGAATTGAAGGAGATGTGGTCGGCGTACTTTACGATCTCAGCCATATCCTCGTCGGAAAAGGCCGGGGCGTAAACGTGGTTTTCGCCGCCGAAATTCTCTTTTCCGAATCTGGCTTCGAAAAGGCCGCTGGCGCAGGTGCCGGCTAGATAGGGCTTCAAGGCCTTAGCGGCCTCCGGCATGGCGAAGCACTTCAGAGCCCAGAGTATTTTGCATCCGGCTTTTTCCTGGACATCCAGGAGGATCCGGCCGTTTTTAAGAAGGTCGGATTCCGTAATGACGAAAGCCGGAGTTTTAAGTTCCGGAAAGCAGTTCAGAAGCGCTTGATTTGCCACGGCAGACCGTAGAGATTAAGGTCGTTCATGAAGGGATCGGGATCGAACTCTTCCATGTTGAAGACGCCCGGGCCCTGCCATTTCTTCTCAACGATCATCTTTGTACCGATCATGGCGGGAACGCCGGTGGTGTAGGAGACAGCCTGGGCTTCCACTTCCTTGAAGCACTGGGCGTGGTCGCAGACGTTGTAGATGAAGACGGTTTTGGGCTTGCCGTCCTTAGTTCCTTCCAATATGCAGCCGATGCAGGTCTTGCCGGTGTAGTTGACGCCCAGGGTGCCGGGGTCGGGAAGGAGGGCTTTCAGGAACTTCAATGGGACGATCTTGTGGCCTTCGTATTCCACTTCGTCGATCCTCGTCATGCCGACGTTCTGAAGTACGCGGAGGTGGTTGAGATAGTTTTCCGAGAAGGTCATCCAGAAGCGGGCTCTCTTGATGGTCGGGATATGTTTGGTGAGGGACTCCAGCTCCTCGTGGTACATAAGGTACATTTCCTTGTCGCCGATGGAGGGGAAGTCGAAGGTCTTGTGCACGGAAAGGGGATCGGTCTCTTTCCACTGCCCGTCTTCCCAATATTTGCCGCGCTGGGTGATCTCGCGGATGTTGATCTCGGGATTGAAGTTGGTGGCGAAAGGATGCCCGTGGTCGCCGGCGTTGGCGTCCACGATGTCGAGGTAAGTTATCTCGTCTAGCTCGTGCTTAAGGGCGTAGGCCGTGAAGACGCTGGTGACGCCCGGATCAAAGCCGCTGCCCAAGAGGGCGGTCAAGCCGGCCTTCTTGAAATCATCCTGCATGTCCCACTGCCACTTGTAGCAGAACTTCGCCTCTTCGGGGGGCTCGTAGTTGGCGGTGTCAACGTAGTTGGCGCCGGCCATGAGGCAGCCTCTCATGACGGAGAGATCCTGGTAGGGGAGGGCGACGTTCAAAACGGTGTCGACGTTGTGCTTTTTGATCATGGCGGCGACCTGGTTGGGGTCGTCGGCGTCGATCTGTTCGGTCAATATGTCGTCCCTTCCGACGTTGCGTTTGATCTTTTCTTTGATCTGTTCGCATTTTGATTGGGTGCGGCTGGCGATGCAGATGTAATCAAAAACTTCTTTCCTGGCCGCGCACTTGTGGGCGGCCACGTTGGCCACGCCGCCGGCGCCGATTATCAATATCCTGCCCATTTTTACCTCTATGATTGATTGTTGGTTTAGAATTTCGCTTCCTGTTCCTCTTTCAGGACTTCCGGACTCTTGCTGTCCATGATGCGGTCTTTTATGGCCCTTATGTCCGAGGCGCTGCGCCTTCTGTTGCCGTAGCGGCGCTTTTTCTTAGGTTTCCTTTGTGTTTCGTCGATCGGTTTGACGATGGGCTTCGAGCTTTCCTCAGCCAGTTTCCTGGCGGCCTTCTTCTCCTTCTTTTCAAGACGCGGATTTGGTGTGAAGAGGATGAAGAGCGACATATAGAGGCTCTGCTTGAAGTCTCTCCTGGCTCTGGCAGGCTTAGTTACGTAATTCTGGCCAACAGTGACGGCCAGATGCCCGACACGAAGTTTCAAACCGTACGCGTGGCGCAGAATGTGGGCGGTAAGGAGATAATTGTGCCTGCAGGGCGGAAGGCTCGTAATGACCTTCTTGCTCAGCATGCGGTAATTGCACAAGGGATCGTTCAGCCGATATCCGTACTTGAACTTGATGCACCAGTCCGCAAGGTTGTTCGCCCACTTTGTGAGGGTTGGTATGCTCCTTCTGTTTTTTTCGCGGCTTCCGCAGATGATGTCGGCGTTCCTTATCTGCGCCATTCTGACGAAGCGGTGCATGTCGCCCGGCTCGTGCTGGCCGCTGGCGGACAGGAAGATCGCGTATTTGAAATCGCAGTTCCTAAGGTAGGCCACGGCGGTGTTGAAAGAGGCGATCATACCCCTCGTGCTGACGTGCGTTATCACTTCAGCCCTGGACTGCTGGGCCAATTCCACGGTACGGTCGGATGAACCGTCGTCTACGACGATGCAGCGGTCGCACTTGCGGATGGACTTTTTGACCACGTTCTGGATAGTCTTCTCGTCGTTGTACGCCAGGATGACCGCCACCAGCCCGTCGGAGAGGGGCTGCTTTTTTCCGGCAGAGCCGCTTTCGTATTCGTCCGGGAAAGTGATCATCTACGCTTCCATGCTTAGGAGGACCGTGTCGTTTTCAAGGCGGTCGTCCTTTTTAGCAAACAATGAAACGATTCTGCCGTCGCAGGGAACGGAGAGGACGAGAGAGGCCTTGTCGGTCACGATCTCACAGAGATCGTCGCCCTCCTTTACGGCGTCGTCAACTTTGACGAGCCAAGCGACGAAGGAAGCGTCCTTCAATTCATCAGCCAGGAAGGAAAGAGTAAATTCTTTGACCGCCATCTTAGGGAATGACCTTGCTTAAGGGATACTCGATGATGTCCTGGGCTCCCAGGGCCTTCAATTGCGGGATGAGGTCTCTGGAGGTTATTTCGTCCAAGACCACTTCCATGGCTACCCAGTCTTTGTCCTTCAGGGGCGAAATGGTGGGCTCTCTCATGCAGGGAAGCTTGGCGGAGATCTCCTCCAGTTTGGAAAGGGGAGCGTTGAGTTTCAATCCTACTTTGTCCCTGGCTCTCAGGGCGCCTTGCAATAATGTGGCCAGATTCTCGATCTTCTCGCGCTTGAAAGGATCTTTCATCGCTTCCTTGTTGGCGATGAAGCGGGTGGTGGAGGTTGTCAGGGTGTCGATGATCCTGAGATTGTTGGCTCGGAGCGAGGAGCCGGTCTCGGTCAATTCCACGATGGCGTCCACCAGGTTCGGACACTTCACTTCCGTGGCGCCCCAGCTGAATTCTATATTGACGTTGATGCCTTTTTCCGCAAAATACTTCTTCGTCATGTTGACGGCTTCCGTGGCGATCAGTTTGCCTTCCAAATCTTCCGGCTTCTGATAGGGGCTGTCGTTGTGGACGCAGAGCACCCACCTGACGGGATTGGAGGTGGCCTTGGAATACATCATCTCGCAGATCTCGACGACGTCGCTCTGGTTCTCTACGATCCAGTCGTGTCCGCAGATGCCGCAGTCAAGGTGGCCTGCTTCAACATAGCGGGACATTTCCTGGGAGCGGATAAGTATCGGTTTGATGTCGGGGTCGTTGATGGTTGGGTAGTAGGAGCGGCTGCTGATATTGATGGTGTAGCCGGCCTTGCGGAATATCTCGCAGGTGGCGGCTTCCAGGCTGCCTTTGGGGAGTCCAAGCACCAGTTTGCCTTCAAAAGTTTCCATTATTTTTACTGATTGTTGTTGAAATTGAAAAGTTCGTCCACAATGGGACCGTCGTAGTTCAAATGAAGATGATCGTAAGCTTTTTTCAGAGGGACGCGGCCTTTCTGAGTACGCATAATGAAGCCTTGCTGGATGAGGTACGGCTCTATCACTTCCTCGATAGTCGAGACTTCTTCGCTTATCGTCACGGCGATGTTGTTGACGCCGGTGGGGCGTCCGCCGAATTTTTCGATAAGCGTTTTGAGATAGGCGTGGTCCATGTCGTCGAGGCCCATTTCATCGATCCTCAGCATGTCGAGCGCCTCTTTCGCGAGCTTCGGCGTGATCACGCCGTCGCCCTTGACCTGGGCGTAGTCGCGGACTCTTCGGACCAAAAAGTTTGCGATCCTGGGTGTACCACGGGACCTTCCCGCGATCTCAGCGAGCGCATCCTCTTCGATGCCGGTCTTCAGGATCTTGGCGGAGCGCCTGACGATCTCGCAAAGTTCCTTTACGCTGTAAAATTCCAGCCTCAGGGAGATGCCGAAACGTTCCCTCAAGGGGGCGGTTAGGTTGCCCATTCTGGTCGTGGCGCCGATGAGCGTGAAGTTCTTGAGTTCAAGCCTCACCGAACGCGCCTGTGGTCCCTGGTCGATCATGATGTCGATGAAGAAGTCCTCCATGGCGGAATAGAGATATTCCTCCACGGAAGAATCAAGGCGGTGGATCTCGTCGATGAAGAGGATGTCGCCGTTCTCCAGGTTCGTCAGAAGACCAGCCAGATCGCCGGGCTTTTCGATGATCGGGCCGGAGGTCGTCTTGATGTTGACGCCTCTTTCCTGAGCGATGATGTTTGCCAGCGTCGTTTTGCCGAGCCCGGGAGGACCGTAGAGCAGGATGTGGTCCACAGCCTCGTCGCGTCTCCTGGCGGCCTCAACCGCGATGTGCAGCTGCTCTTTGATCCTCTCCTGGCCGGTGAAGTCGGAGAAGCGCTGCGGCCTAAGGGTCAGGTCGATGGCGTCGTCGCGTTCGGGAATGTTTCGTATAAGGGAACTCATAATGTGATATTTTACCAAAAACTTTTCTCGCTAGGGGCGCACTTCTTACGCTGAGACAAAAAAGGATACCTCCCCAGCTCACGGACTACGCGCTCAAATTTCGAGGAGCTCCTCCTCCGTGAGTTCGCTTTGGGAGGTATCCTTCTTTTGTCTCAGCTTTGTGCTTGCTCAGCCTCGGAGCGAAGACAGCAGCTCCTTGTTGGTCTTGTAGCGGGCGATGAGTTCCTTCAAAGTTATCGCGGCGTCTTTGACGTTCTCGTCCGCTAGGATGCGGCGGAGCGTTACGATCTTGGCGTATTCCTTTTCGGAGTAGAGCAGTTCTTCGCGGCGGGTTCCGGACTGATAGACGTTGACGGCCGGGAAGATCCTCGCTTCCGCCAGAACGCGGTCGAGGACGATCTCACAGTTGCCTGTGCCTTTGAATTCCTGGAAGATCAGTTCGTCCATGCGGGAGCCGGTGTCGATTAGGGCGGTGGCAATTATAGTAAGGGATCCGCCGTTCTCTATTTTTCTCGCCATGCCGAAGAAGCGGCGCGGGATCTCCATGGAGCCAGGCGCAAGGCCGCCGGACATGAGCTTATTAGAGTAAACGTTGTTCAGGTTGAAGGCGCGCCCGGTCCTCGTTATGCTGTCAAGCAATACGACGACGTCTTTGCCGCATTCCAACTCCACTTTGATCATGTCCATTGTGGCTCTGACGAGTTCCACGTGCTCTTTGGGAGTCTGGTCGTTGCAGGAGGCGAGAACGTCCACGCCTTCCAAGACGCGCTTGAACTGGGTGACTTCCTCCGGCCTTTCATCGACAAGAAGGACGATGACGTGGCTTTCCGGTGAGACTCTTTTTATGGAAGCGGCCAGTTTTTCCAGAATGGTCGTCTTGCCGGCTTTCGGGGGAGAGACGATCAAGGCTCTCGTGCCTTTGCCAATAGGAGTTACGAGGTCTATTATGCGCATGGTCTCGTCGCCGGTCGAGCTGAGGTCAAAGCGTTCGTCGGGGGCGACGGCCGGGAGTTCCGTAAGCTGCGGCCTGAAGCGGAAGACTTCCGGCAAGAGTCCGTTTACGGAATCTATTTCATAGACCCATTTTTTGCCGTCTATCTCGGCCATGCGGCCCTCTATGTAAGCGCCCTGAATGAGGCCGTAACGGCGGCAGAGTTCCTGGCGGATGTAAACTTCGTCACCTTCCGGCTTGAAGGATCTTTCCGGTTTCCTAAGGATCGGGCCTTTGTCGTTGCGCCTGACTACGCCGCAAACGGGAGTGAATTCGGAAGGGGGCTCCTCCAGAATGGGGTCTTTGTGGAATCTGTTGTCGAAATAACGTCTGCGGCCGCCGTAATTACGGAATTTACCGTTGCTGCCGCTGTTTTTGTTTTTGTAAAAACGACCTTTGCGCTGTCTGTTATTATAGTTGGCCATGTAAATGCAAAAATTGATTAAAAAAAGCTTGCATGATGGAGGGAGGGCCGTCGCAAAAGCGACGAAAAAAGAAACGATCAGTCTGAAAAACTTTGAGGCGCGTTTAAGAAAAAGAGAGCGCCATGATCATTTGCGTAAATGGTAGCATAGCGCTCTTTTGTTGTCAAGGTCTTACCAGAGGTAATAATTGCCTGTTGCCACGACGTAAAGGCCTAGAAGCAGATTGGAAACGCCGTGCGCGAAAATGCACAAGGGAATGCTTTTTTTATAGTAGTAAAGGAAGAAAATTAGGCCGCCCCAGATGAGCGCGACGAACCACCAGGGGTGCGAGAGAATGAAAAAGCCCAAAGCTATGAGAAAACTCTTCTGGGTGTAAAAACCGATCGGCACTTCCTTGTATTTTTCTGCCACGCAGAATCTGGTCAAGGCGGAGCGGCTGAATAATTCCTCAAAAAAGGGGACCATCAAGGAGGCTCCGGCAATTCTTATAGCAAGCAGAATATTTGCCAGGACGCTGGCGTCCATATTAAGGTGCAGGAAATCTTTCATCTGAGCTGCGCCAACCTGCAGGATCTGACTGGAGAAAGATGATTTCGGCAGTTCGCTTGGAAGCAGGATGAGTGCGCCCTGCGCCTTATGGAAGGCGTCTTCCGCAAACTCGAAGCCGTAGGTCAGGGAAAGGTAGATGTTCTCGTTGCCGAAAACCGGTATCCTCGCGAACATGACTTTCCAGGCGAAGTGATAGGGAAGTATCCAGAGCACGATGCCAACCACACCGATTCCGAAAGCCAATAGCCAGTCGCCAAGCTTCAGCCCTTTGAGCGTGAATTCCGGATAATCGCCTTTTGCAAAATAGACGCCCACGGTGAGAAGCGTTAGGACAAAGGCGAATATGTAAGCCTGATAGGGATTTATTATTTTGGCCAGCACGGCTGTGCAGATCCCGTAAACCACGTACGGCATTATGTGCGGCTGGGCATAGGCAAGCAGTTTGCCGGTCGGCATCACTAATCGCTCTTTGGGCGGCTCATAATCGAGCCCGCGGTTCAGAAAAGAAAACATCGCTAAAAAGAGGTGAGGTTAAAAAAAGCCGCTTGAAGCGGCTAATAGTTAGTGGCGGAGAGAGAGGGATTCGAACCCTCGATACGGTTAAACACCGTATGACGGCTTAGCAAGCCGTTGCTATCGTCCACTCAGCCATCTCTCCACGAACTGTGAGGAAAGTCTATCAAAAGACCGGATCTTTTGCAATAGCGCCTCTTGGTAGGCGGGCGGTTTTTTGCTAAAATATACAATTAGTTTAGTGGAATCCATCTGATGGCAAAATCTGCGAAAAAGAAAAGCACAGCCAAAGAGGTCATAGCGTACCTGGTTTGCGGAGTTTTGACGACCGTTGTGAACGTGGCGGTTTACCACATCCTTTACAATTTGGGATGCGGGGTGACGACTGCTGGCGTCATTTCAGTGATCTGCGCCAAGATCTTCGCCTATCTTTCCAATAAGCTTTTCGTTTTCAATTCCAAATGCGAAAACAAAAAGGAGCTCGGGAAAGAAGTCTGGCGCTTCGTACTGGCCAGAGGCCTTTCCGGCGTCCTGGACGTAGGGCTCACCACATTTTTCGCCTGGATAATCCCTAAGAATTACGAACTGGCGCTTTCTCTGGGCGGCTGCTTCTTTGTGTTCAGGATCGTGTCGCCCGGCGTGGCGGCGAAATACATAACCCAGCCCATAGTCATTATAGTCAACTACGTTCTGGGCAAGAGCTACGTTTTCAAGGGAAAGGAAGCAGCGGAAGCAAAGACGGAGAATGCCGAAGCTTCCGAGGAAGTTCAGAAAGAGGAAATCGAAATAGAGGACAAAGAGAGCAGGCCGTTCCATACTTTCCTAATGTTAACGATGGATTTCTTCCAGGAACAATTCTCCCGCCTTTATTCTTTCCTTTTCTCTTCCGACGAAGAGGATGGCGAGGACGCCGGCATCAACAAGGAGACCTTCTGGGAAAAATTCCTTTCCTTCATCGGCTTCTTCAGAGTTTTTGAGATCATAGATTGGGTCGCGTCGCTTTTCGGGAAGAAAAAATCCGAGGAGTATTATGACGGCGCCTCCGGCATCTACAGCGAGTCCGGACATGATGATCAGGACGATGCGTTTGCAGGCTCGTCTCTGAAGCGGGAGGCCATCGGCGCAAGGGGCAGATTGATCATAAAAGTCTCAACTTACGCTTTGACTTTTTTGGTGACTGTAGTTTTGATCGCTGCGTTCTGGAAGATCTCCAAGGGAATGTACCGCGGCTTCAACATGAACCAGGATCATATTTTCCGCCAGGCCCACATGTTTGAGAGCTGGCGCGACCTGTTCTTCGACGGGTCCGGCGCGCGCTACGGTTCGTTTTTCGGAGCGGTCCAGATAGCCTACGCCTGGGTCTGCTCAAAGATAAACTACGCCAGGCTGGTCTCTCCCAACCAGTATGCCATGATGTCCTGCCTGGTCTCCGCAATGTGCCTCTTTATCCTGGCTTTTTCCCAGACCGTGATCAGAATGCTGACAGCTTCGACAATAATGACGCTGGGGCTTGTCTTCCTATTGGCTGGCAAAAATCTTCTGCAGCTGGACGGCGGGCTTTTTGCGCTTCAGCTTTTGCTTCTGCTCCTGATACTCACCACCTACCGGGCGACTGTCAGCGGCTACAGGGGAGGCTACAAGTATTTCCTTATTCGCTGCCTGCTCATTTCGCTTCTGGCCGGGATGCCAGGAACGATGCCTGTCTTCGCTTTCATTTGCCTGGTTTTGATCACGCTGACTCAGGCAGTGGGCATTATTTGGAATGCGAAGAAAAAAGGATTTGGCAATTTCATTTTCCTTGCGTTCAGTCGTTTGCTGCCCTTGGCCTTGCCAATAGCCTCGCTTTTGTTTTTCTGCGGAGGTCTGGATCCCCTGAAGTATGACATTGGAGGCGATTTCTGGATCGTTTCCTCCCCGAATCCCATAGTTGTTTCGCCCTTCCTTGCGCGCACAGGTCTCCTTTTCACTATAGCCTGCGTTCTTGGCGCTCTTTTGATGTTCTTGTCGGACTTCAAGCGCTGCGGACTTTACTGCATCCTGACCAGCGCCTTTTTCTACTTCTATCTAAGGGTAGTGAAGCTTGATCCGGGAACGGTTGGTTATGCCTCGGCGGTATTCCTTTCCATGATCATAGGCGCGGGAGGCATGCTTTGCGGCCAGATTATCACTCTGCTGTCCAGATTTTTGTGCCGCTTAATTTCTATGCCTAGAATGCGGCCTTTGTTCGCCTCGCTGATAGTCCTGCCATTCATACTGTACTTGTTAACGGCAAAGAGTTCCGGCTTTGAATCCGAAGCAAGTGATCTTTCCGAGATCACTGAAAGGATCTGCAAATGCCTGGATGACCAGACGGGCGGCTTCAAAGAAGGGGATATACTTTTACTGCCAAAACTAGGGAAAGGCGAGGAGAGCGGAATGTCGCTTTACGATGTTATCCGTTATGAAAATAGAAGAAAAGCGGCCCGCAACTGGACAATGCTTGAAGACAACGACGTCTCCTCCAGAAGCGACGCCCTGTCGAATGCGAAAGGGAACGCTTGGTGGCTTTTAAGTCTCGATTACGCGGCGGATTTAAGCCCGGTCAGCGACATTTGCGATATCAGGGTATCCAACGATCGAATCGTCCTCTTAAGATCGATTCCCGCGATACACTCCGCCCAGCAGCTTGCGGCCATGTATCTTGCCGTACTCGATTGCGTAAACACGGCCTGGAGCCGCGAGGGCAGAGATGAGCTCTGTTCGCAGCTTGCGCTTCTTTCGCCCGTTTCTCCCGATGACCTTTCATACGCAAGCTTATCAAGAGCATACCGCCAGGGACTGATCAGGGGCTGCAAGCTCATGGAGACCGACGAGCTTATGAAAAGCGGCAACTTTGCCGCCAGATGGGCCTGCGCTGCCAGAAAAAAAGATTTGAAGAGCGCCCAGCGCTACCTGGACCTCACTGTCAGGGATTTTCCGGACATCGTCTTCTTGTTGGAAGCTTATCGTAATTTCGGCGGGGAACTGAAGTTCATATCACCTTTGGACCTCATAAACCGCTACGGGCTTTCTGAGGCGAATTTTAAGATCTTTACCGCACTGCTCGACAGGATCTATCGCGACACTCCTGCCAACGTCGTGTATTTTAACGATTGGGCCAATATCAAACGCGGTTTCGCTGCCGAAAATGAAAAAGGCCTCAACGAAGCTTACAAAGAGCGCTTTGCCGTTAAAAAGGAATTGGCAACGACCATAACCAATGAACTTCCGAGGGAAGCGGTCTTTGAGGAACCGGGAGAGTGCCTGCAGAACCGCTACTTTGAGAAGGGGCTGGGTGTTTGGCGCTCGGAATCCGTTAAAGGCGAGAAACTGCCCTCGACATTCCTCTCGACACCGGATCTCTGGCTCCTTGCCCAGGGTGAGCCGGGCGGTCGCGCCGGAGTGTCGCAGCGCATCGAACTGGAGAAAGGTATCTATCTTGGCCAGGCTTACGCCAGGATCCCCGAAGGCAGGGAAGCGCCGGAAGAGATATCCCTTAAGTTCCGCGTCCAGAACCTCGACGCGCCAACAATCAGCGTAAAGTGGAAAGCGGGCAGCAGGCAGTGGGCTCTAGGCTATATGGTGGTGACCAACGAGGCGAACTGCCGCGCTATCTTCCACTGCGGCAGCGAGAACGTTTCAAGCCCTGGCTCCGTGGAATTCACCGATGTAAGCTTCCGACGCATCGACGGAGAATTTGAGGAGCGCTTTAAAGATTCGCCCATCGGTTGGAGAATGCGCCGAGAGAACGATGCGGTGGCTCTTAAGCTTGAGGAAAACGAACTTGAACTTTCGAGGAAAAAGCTTCTCACGCCGGACGAGGACGAGGACGAAAAGGGGGACTATTGACATTGAGAATTCATTCTGCTACAATACTCCCCGAAAAATACTGCAGGAAACAATGCTGTGGGAAGGGCCGGATAACAGCTTAGCGCGTTAAGGCCTTCAATACAAGGGAAACGAGCCCTTTTAACTTTTAGTCCGGAAGGTTCCGGACGGGGAAACGACCCACTGGAGGGGAGTCACTTAGTTGATTCCAATTGGGAGACATTGTTAAAAACACATTTATGGAGACATAAAATGAAAGTTACCAAATTAATCGTTGTTTCTTTACTCATCGTTGCTTCTCTTGCTTACGCCAAGAAAGAAGCGAAAGAGTGGGCTCCTGGCCTGAAAGGTTTTTCTAAACCTGATTGCGTTCCGGTTGTCGTCACCAATGATCCGAGCGGCGTTATCTTCGTTGATCTCGGCATCAACGATCCTAAAGGCAAAGTTCAGATTTCTGAAGTCGATTCCACCAAGACCTATTGCGTTTCTTTTGGTCAGGTGAAGAGCTTTGCTCAGAAAGGTAAGACGGCTAATGGTTCTACGTTGGATACCATTTTTAACACCAATGGTGTCAATGGTGTTGCCTTCAAACTTAAAGGTATCACGGTCGGTACAGTCGTTGCTGCTGGCGTGAAGAGCGCTCAGATCGACAAGCTGACTGGCTCTTTCAATTCTGGTGCGTTCGCTAAGGGCACCAGCCTGAAAGCCAATGGCGAAATCGCTGGTAAGCTTGCTGGTAATTTCAAGGCCATTTCTACGAAGGGCGCCTTCGCTAAAGGTGTTGACGGCACGGAAATCGTTGCTCCTGGCAAGAAGATCTCCTTCAAAGCCAAAACGGAAGGTGGCGAAATCACTGTGAAGCAGGACGTCTTTGACAAGTGCAAAAAGCCCAAAGGCGTCAAGCTTGTCGTTGAAGGTTCCAGCACCAATGCCACCGAGAGTGCTTCTCTCTAATCGAGGTTACGATGAAGCTGAACACTATGAAGTAAGAAGTTAGATTCTTACATTCTTAGTGGAAGAGACCCGCGAAAGCGGGTCTCTTTTTTTACCTACAAAAAAGGCTTTGGGATTTGCTACAATAGAGAAAATAAAGGAAGTTTCTTATGAAGATAAAAGAGGTAAAGGAAGGCCTTATCGATTCCGGAGCTTTGGTTGGCATGCCGGCGTTCTTTCTTTCCTTGCCGGAAGCCGGTGAGAAGGGAACTGAAAAAGGCGTCGACGAGCTTCTGGAGGCTGTGAAGAACAGTTTTAAGCGTTACGTTGTCATTACGGGCGGAGATATAGCGGGCCAGGCTGAAGAGCTGAAGGTTCTTTTGTCCGGCTTAGAGGATTGCTACTGTCATACCGTAATTGAAAGCGACGGCTCCGAAATGCTCGACCTTGACGCCGACCTTTATTCTCTTTTCCTGAAGCCGCGGTCAGTTTGGCCGGTCGAAAACATAAACGCTTACATTTCAGCTGGAAGAATAGTGGAACTGAAGATATATCTTGAGGACGAGATAGACCTGAGGGAAACGCTCATTGCTCTTTCCAATCACAACGTGCCGCGTTCGGCGATCTTTTTTTTGCCGGCCGGAGACGATTTGGAAAGCTATCGCGAGAACGCGGTCTTCCTTTCTGAAGAATGCTTGAAATACGGATTCCGTCTGGGGGAACGCTTAAGATTTACTTTGGGAAAATAAGATGGCGAAAGCGCAAAAAATATACGTCTGCCAGGAGTGCGGCGCGAAGAGCCCCAAATGGCTTGGTCAGTGCCCAAGTTGCGAAGCCTGGAACACTTTTGTGGAGGAGAAGGTCGAGGAGAATGCCAGCACTCCTAATATAGTTGTTTCGAGCCCGGCCCAACCCCTCATGTCCGTAGTTTCGGCGGGAGACAAAAGGCTTCCCACCGAGATAAGCGAATTCGACCGCATATGCGGAGGCGGCCTGGTGGCTGGACAAGTCCTGTTGGTAGGCGGCGACCCGGGGATCGGCAAATCGACGCTTTTGCTGCAGATCGCGGAAGCCCTGGCCAAACCAGGCAGGGAAGTGCTCTACGTTTCCGGCGAGGAATCCCAAGCCCAGGCCAAGATGAGGGCCGAGCGCCTCAACATCAAGAATCCTGACATTTGGATCATGGCGGAGACGAACCTGGCGGCCTTCCTGCAGGAAGCCAAGAACCGCAAACCGGCCATTCTGCTTGTTGACTCCATACAGGTCATGTACGACCAGGAGATAGGCAGCGCGCCGGGAAGCGTAGCGCAGGTCAGGGAATGCACGGCCGCGCTCGTCAGGTTCGCCAAGAAGGAAATGATAACGACCATAATCGTCGGCCACGTGACGAAATCCGGCGCCATTGCGGGACCTAGGGTAATGGAGCACCTTGTCGATACGGTCCTGTATTTTGAAGGCGAACGGCACAATATTTACCGTATCTTGAGAAGCGTCAAGAACCGCTACGGCTCGACCGACGAGATAGGCGTTTTCGAGATGACGGGAAAGGGTCTGGTGGAAGTTAAGAACCCCTCCGCGATATTTCTGGCGCAAAGATTGAGCAAGAACAGCGGATCGGCCGTCGGCACGTCGCTGGAAGGCACTCGCCCCATACTTATGGAAGTGCAGGCGCTGTGCGCCAAAGCGCCCTACGGAACGCCGGCCAGAAAGGCCCTGGGCTGCGATCCTAACAGGCTTTTGCTGCTCTTGGCGGTTCTCGAGAAACGCATAGGCATCCCGATCAGCGCGCATGATGTTTACGTCAATATCGCTGGCGGTCTGAAGATCGATGAACCCGGGATGGACCTGGCGCTCTTGGCCGCTGTTGCATCCTCTTATTTCGACGTCTGCGTGGCGGACGACACCGTTCTGATCGGCGAAGTCGGTTTGGGCGGGGAAGTCCGCGCAGTCAGCCAGATAGAGCGCCGTGTAATGGAAGCTATTCGCCTTGGTTTCAAACGCTGCGTAATGCCGGCGCACAATCTTAAGAGCTTCAGGGAAAAAGGCAAGTCTGAAGTGGAGTGGAATGGTATGACGTTGATTGGCTGCGCCGACGCGGCCCAGGCTATAAGAGCCGCACTCCCCAATCTTGTTGACAAGCGGGGAAATCATCCCGAATAGCTGGCGCTTAGTCCGCGGCGTAATATGGTATAATGTAATAATATATCTGAAAAACTAATTATTCCAACACCGAGGACAAAAAATGAAAAAACTGTTTCTGTTCGCCGGCATTGCCGCATTGATCTCCTCCTTCGCAGTTTTGGCTGAGGAGAATACCGCCACCAATCAGTGGTCGGCCAAGAACCTCGCCTACGGACCGGCTTCCATCGGCTATGGTGTCATTCTGCCCCTGGGAATGGGCATCACCACCTCCGTTATGGATTTTAACATCGCCAATGACGATTGGCGCTCCGCCCTGACGCTTCCTTATTCCATGCCGGCGAGTTTCACTTGCGGCACGGTCATCGGAACCTTTCTGGCTCCGGTATTCGTTTTGGAAGGTGTTTTCGACACTCTGACGCTCGGATATTTTTATCCCGAACATTCCGATTGGATGCTCAAGTACATCGATCACGCTTACGCTACCGTCGGGAAATTCATTGCAGGCGGCGACGAGCCTCCGGAAGCCCAAATTGTAGAAGAAGAAACGAAATAAAAGGGAATGTTCCTCACGCGCCTGCGCATAAAAGATCTCGCCCTGGTCAAAACAGTCGACGTTGAGTTTCCGAAAGGAATAATCGCGGTGACAGGCGAGACTGGAGCCGGCAAATCAACGATCCTTGGCTCTATCCAGCTTCTTTTGGGAGAGAGGGCTGATTCTTCGCTCGTCCGCCACGGCTGCGAAAAAGCTTTCGTGGAGGGCGTTTTCGAATTTGAACCCAGCGATGCCAAAAGGATAGAGCGTTACAGAGAGGAGGGCTTCGACATCGGGAGCGAGCCTCTCATCGTGAGAAGGGAAGTTTCCGCGAACGGACGCGCCGCTGCTTTCTTCGCCGACCAGATGGTGACGGTAAAACACCTTGGTGAACTTATGGCGGAGACCATCGACATACATTCGCAGAATGCCCAGCAGTCTCTGACCAAAAAGAACTGGCAGAGGATGTCGCTGGATAATTTCGCCGGAGCATCGTCTTTGTCAAAGGAGGTCTCGGAACTTTACGCCGCTTATGAAGGCATAAGAAAGCTTTTGGCGGAGTATATCGAGAACGAAAGGGAAACGAGGCGCAGGGAAGACCTATGGCGCTTCCAGATAAAGGAAGTTTCCGAAGCTAATTTAAAGACGGGAGAAGAAGAGGAACTTCTGGAAACGGAAAAGACTCTGTCGAACGCTGAGGAGATCAGCGAACTTCTCGCCTCTTTGGAAAGCGGGCTTTCCGGCGAAGAAGGCAGCCCCGCTCAGGGACTCCGGAAGATCAACAGGCTGATAAAGCAGCTGAAGAGCCTTTATACGCCGGCTGTTGTATGGGAAGAGAATATGGAGAACGCACTCGCCGTTCTTGACGATCTCTTGGCCGAAGTCTCCAGGGCCCAGGATAAGCTGAAAGTCGATCCGGAAGAATTGGTGAGGGTGCAGGAACGCCTCGCTCTCATAGACCGCCTGAAAAAGAAATACGGTCCGACTGTCGAAGCCGTAATAGAGGAAACGAAAGACCTTGAGGAGAAGCTCATGGAGAGCGGCTCCTTCGACGAGAGAAGAAGCGAACTGGAGAAGGAGACGGCTGAAAAATTGGCGGAACTAAAGCTTGCCGCAGAAAAATTGACGAAAAAGCGTTTGAATTCGGCCCCCAAGTTTTCCAAAGCTGTGGAATGCGAGATCGCACCGCTAGGCATGGGCGGCATGAAATTCGGAGTGGCTCTGGAACAGCTTCCGGAAATAGCTTCCTGCGGCGCCGAGAACGTAGAGTTCACGATCGCCAACGTTGGTCAGCCTATGATGCCGCTTAGCAGAATAGCTTCGGGCGGCGAACTGTCGAGGCTTACGCTTGCCCTTAAATGCCTGTCTCTGGGCGGCAACGCGGTGCAGATACTTTTCTTCGACGAGATCGACGCCGGAATAAGCGCGACCGTCGCCGGGGCGATAGCGGAAAGGCTGGGTCTTCTGGGCCATGACCATCAGGTCTTCGTGATAACGCACATGCCGGTCATCGCGGCCGCAGCCGACACGCATTACCTTGTCGAGAAGAAAGTCATTGGAAACGATACGGTCGTTGCGATAACGACGGTCTCGGGCGAAAAACGCAAAGAGGAGCTTTCCCGCATGCTGGGCGGGAATGAACAGGAAGCGCGCGATTACGCGGAAAAACTTTTGAAAACCAAAGGAAGGACAAATAAATGAAAAAATCATTCATCTTTTCAATATTCGTTCTCGGCCTGGCGCTTAGCGCCTGCCAGAGCGGGAAACAAGGAGAGGAACAAGTGAGCAATGACAACGTGACGACCGCCGTCATAGAGTTTGAGAACGGCGACGTGGTGGAGTTCGAATTCTTGAAAGACAAGGCCCCCAACACCTGCGAGAATTTCATTACGCTTGCCAAAAAAGGTTTCTACGACGGTCTTATCTTCCACAGAGTGATAGACGGCTTCATGATCCAGGGCGGCTGCCCCTTGGGCAACGGCACCGGCGGACCGGGATATACGATCAAGGCCGAATTCAACGATACCAAGCATCTGCCCGGCATCGTCTCCATGGCCAGGTCCAGCGATCCTGACAGCGCAGGAAGCCAGTTCTTCATCTGCGTGGCCGACGACACATACCTCGACAACAAGTACACGGCCTTCGGCAAAGTCACCAAAGGCTACGACGTGGTCGAGAAGATCAGCAAAGTGAAGGTCAACCTTCAGGACCGTCCCCTTGAGCCGGTCGTCATGAAAAAAGTTTACGTCAAGTAAAAATGACTGATAATTCAATGGGTCTCATTGCCGGCGGCGGAGTGCTGCCGCTGGAATTTCTGCGCGCCAAAGAGAGGAACGGTCTCGCGAGGATCGTGACGGTCGGCATCAAGAACTGCAACGTCCTCGACGAAGTCAAATCACTTTCCGACCATTACGAGGAAGTCTCTGTCACGCAGCTGGGGAAGCTCATCAAGATCTTCCACAAGCAGGGTGTCGGGAAGGCCGTGATGCTTGGCAACGTGGCGCCCAAAATGACTATCGCCGATCTGAGGCTCGACTGGCGGCTCATGAAGCTCGCCATGAAGGTGAAGGACAGGAGGGCGGACAGCGTCCTGGGCGCAATCAGTGACGAACTGGGAAGCGAAGGCATAACGATAGAGAAGACTACCGACTATCTTCCCCAGATCCTTCTGCCGGAGGGCGTTCTTTGCGGAGCGCCTCCCGATGAAAAGCAATGGCAGGACATCGCCTTGGGCGTAAAGCTCGCGCTTGTGTCAGGCGGCCACGACATAGGCCAGAGCGTGGTCATCAAAAACCAGGCGGTGGTCTGCGTGGAAGCCATGGAAGGCACCGACCGCTGCATCAGGAGAGGGGGCGAATACACTACCGACGCCGTGGTCGTGAAAATGGCCAAGCCCAATCAGGACCTTAGGTTCGACGTGCCCTGCTTGGGGCCCGGAACCATCGAATCGATGCAGGCGGCTCATGCCAGGATCGTGGCGGCGGAAGCCGGGAAAACTTTCCTCCTGGAGCCGCAGAAGACTCTGGAAGCGGCCATGAAATGCGGAGTAACTATTCTGGGAGTGAATCGCTCCTTGGGAGAAAAATAAAACATGAAAACAGCAGTCATAGGCGTGGGGCATCTTGGAAAGATCCACGCCAGGATCGTCAACGAAAACGCAAATGTTGAACTTGCGGCGGTGGTGGATGCCAGGGCTGAATCAGCGAAAGAGACCGGCGAGCTTTACAACGTTCCTTATTTCACGAACGTGGAGGACGTCATCCAATTGATCGACGCGGCGCACGTGGTCGTGCCTACTCCCTTGCATTACGAAGTGACGAAAAAGCTTCTTTTGGCCGGCAAGCACGTGCTTTTGGAAAAGCCTATCACGACGACTGTCGCGGAAGCCGACGAACTTTTGAAACTGGCTAAGGAAAGAAACCTCATATTGCAGGTCGGACATGTCGAAAGGTTCAATCCCGCCATCATCGGCATACAGAAAATATTAAAAGATCCCATCTTCATCGAAGTGCACCGCCTTTCGCCCTTCAATATCCGCGGGACGGAAGTGAGCGTGGTCTTCGACCTCATGATCCACGACATCGACATCATTTTGCACTTGGTCAGGTCGGAAGTCGTGGACGTCCAGGCGGTGGGCGTTCCTGTCCTGACGAAGACTTCTGACATCGCCAACGCGAGATTGACTTTCAAAAACGGCTGCGTGGCGAACGTCACGACTTCGAGGATCAGCGCCGACAGGATGAGGAAGATCCGCTTTTTCCAGGACGACGCCTACATTTCCCTCGACTATGTTGAGCAGAAAGCCAAATTGAAACACAGGAAAGAATGGCAGATCGTGGAAGAGGAGATCAATTTCTCCGGCGACCAGCCCTTGCAGAGCGAGATACAAAGCTTCATAGACTGCGTAAAGGAGGGCAAGTCCCCGCAGGTAACGGGCGAGGACGGCCGCAATGCGCTGAAGGTCGCGACTATGGTCGAAGAGGCGATAAAGAAACATTTGGCTGAACTAAAATCTTTGCGTCCGGGAGCGAAACTGCCCGGGGAATAAATGGCGGAAGGATCCATAAGACTAGATCAGGCGCTGACGAATCTTGGCTACTTCGCTTCCAGGGAACAGACGAGACGTTCTCTCTTGGCCGGGGAAGTGGAAGTCAACGGCGTCAGGACGGCGAAGCCCGGGCTTCCCGTTTCTCTTCGCTACAACGAGAGCGGAGAGGCCATGCTTTTTTCCAAAGGCAAGGAGCTCAAGATCAACGTCAGGGAAAAGATGCCTTACGTCAGCCGGGGCGGCTACAAACTGGCGGCCGGACTCGACTGCGCAGGAATCGATCCCATCGGCATGGTCTGCATGGACGTCGGCGCCAGTACGGGCGGATTTACGGACGTATTGCTGCAAAGGGGAGCGAAGCACGTTTTCGCCATCGACTGCGGGCACGGACAATTGCACGACAAGATAAGGAACGACGAGAGAGTGACGGTCATGGAAAAAACCAACGCCCGTTTCCTGAAGCCGGAG
>JAFYIM010000342.1 GCA_017538635.1 bacterium | reverse complement strand
TGTGGCTCATGCTTCAGCAGGACAAGCCGGATGATTACGTCGTCGCCACCGGCGAGACGCATTCTGTCAGGGAGTTCCTCGACGAAGTCTTCGGTTGTCTGGATCTCGACTGGCACAAATATGTTGAGATCGACCCAAGGTATTTCCGCCCTGCGGAAGTCGATCTGCTTTTGGGCGACAGCACGAAAGCCAGGAAAGTTCTCAATTGGGAACCCAAAACGACATTCAAAGCTCTGGCCAAAATGATGACCGAGGCCGATCTTGAACTGGCGAAAGACGAAGCCGTCCTCAAGGCGCACCGTTGATCCATAATTATGACGCTAAAGACTCACGTACTTCTGGCGACTGTTACAACTGCGGCAATCATAGCGCTGATCTATGTCCGTGCCAACAGTAATGACGACTCTAGGCTGAAAAAAGTCATGGAGAAAACCAAAGATCTCCCGACCGAAGTTGCCGAAAAGCCGGTCTCAAAACCGGAAGCTCCAAAATCAGAAGCCCCCAAAGCGAAAGCAATCAAGGAGGAGATCCCTGAGGTGGAGCTGCCCGTGCAGCCTAAGGAGCCTCAAAAGCCGGCATCGGCTGAAAACTCGGCCAAGCCGGAAATAAAAGCTGAACAGTTGGATGACGATTTCCTTACCGACCAGAGCGTGGTCAAAAACGGCAGCTTTAAGGAGGGCTTAAACAGCTGGCGTTATTGGCGCATTAACGAAGAGAACGGCAAGAAGTTTATTAAAGTTGAAAATTCTACCTTGTCAATCCAAGGGCAGCTCAATACCCTGATGGGCGTCGCTCAGTCCGTTAAGGTCTCTTCGGGAACAGTCTATCGGATGAGCGCTAAGGTTCGTTCGGGGGAAAAATCGGAAACGAAGAGTTTTCTTGGGGCTAGGCTGGCGCTTTACGCCGACGGACAGAAAGAGCAGCAAGTCGTTTGGCTCTACAAAAACAAAGACTGGGAAGAGAAAGATTTGATTTTTACAAACCGTTACTCCGGAACCGCCACGCTTTTCGTCCACACCGGCTATACAACAAACGCTGCTTATTGCTTTGTAAAGGATATTTCTCTTGCCCCTGAAAATCCGTTTCCCCGCAAGAATCTCGGTTCCTTCAACGGTGATTTCAAAGACGGGACTAAAGGCTGGACTTTTTGGCAGATCCCTGCTGAGGAGGCAAGCAACTTCATAACGCGTGTCTCCGGAGAGTTTGGCGACTGCGTGCAAATAAAAGGACAGCCCGGAAACCGCCTAATGGGCATGTCACAGGCGGTCAGCGTTGTTTCGGGCGCGGTCTACAAACTCAGCGCGAATGTCAAGAGCCTGGACGCTAAGGAGAAAACGCTTTTCGGTGCGCGGGTGGCGTTTTACGCACCAGGTCAAAAGGAACAGCAGCTTTTGTGGACTTACAATACAAAAGGTTGGGAAGATAAAAATTTGATATTTACGAACTCCTATTCCGGAGCGGCAACACTCTACTTCCATACCGGCTATACCACAAATTCATGCACGGCGTTGTTCAAAGATCTCTCCCTTTTCAAGAAGAAATGAGCCGGGTTATTTTATGCGTCACATACGAACACTGATCCTGCTGGCCATATGGGCCGTTCCGGTTTGCGCATTGTTCTTTTTGTTTTTTTCAAAGAGCAAAGTTTCCGACTTAAAAGATTCCCTCTACGTTGTGTCCAATGACAATATGGAATTGGAGCTGGAAGTTGCAGACGGCAACTTCAGATCCAACCAGATCGTCAACCGCAAAACGAAAGAAAGATTGTTTTTGAGCGGAGAAGAATTTTCCCTGAAGGCTGGTTTGAGTTCAAAACTTGGCTGGCACGAGGTTGACGGGAAAACCTGCTTCGGATTGAAGCCGCCCCAGACCATTACTCCTGACAAGTGCCTGCCTGTCGAGATCAGAAAAGGCAAGGGGAAGACCAGTTTCCTGCTTTATTATCCGAATTTGAAACTGTCCCTTCGGATGAACTACTATTTTCTGAAAGGAGAGAGCTTCATTCACCGGGATCTGGAGGTTGAAAATCTGGGGGAAGAGGAAATAGTGATCGAAGATGCCAAGCTGGGGAACTGGGTCATTGCAGGCAATCTGAGCGCCGGCGGCAAAGGTCTTCCGGTTTTTGTTGAAGACCTTTGGTTCTTAACCGGCGAAACGCCTTGGTTCGACGCCATAGGGAAAGGCAACACAGTGACTCTGCGCCAGCATCCGTCAGCTTTCCTTAAAAGAAACCAAAAGTGGATCTCCGATCGTTCGCTTATCGGGGGAGGGGTGAACGGAGCCAGAAAAGTTCTCAAGGACTACATCAGGGGAGTTGTTCTTCCCCCCAGATTTGTAACGGTTTACAACACCTGGTGCGACTTCCGCGAGGACAATTTGACTACTGAAAACACGGTCGAAACTTTTTTGAAATTATGCAATGGTCTCAGACCATTCGGAGCTTTTGTAGACTATTGTGTGGTGGACGACGGTTGGTTTGAAAAGGACAAAGTTTACGTAACGAACAATAAACGTTTTCCAAACGGACTGGCGGAAGTTAGCGAGCTTATCACGCCTTACGGTTCGGGCTTGGGGCTCTGGCTTTCCTATTCGTCAAGGATGAATGACCTGAAGGCGTTGGCCAAATCAGGCTATGAAGCAGCCAACGACTATTACATGTGCCTGTCGGGACCTAAATACAACAAAGATCTCAGAGAGGCGGTAAAGGACAGGATACTTGTCGACGAAGTCAAATGCTTCAAGCATGACTTCAATTATTTCGGCTGCGGACGCCCAGGGCACGGACATCTTTATTCCAAAGAGCATAGCACGGAAGCCAACATGCGGGAGACGGCTTCCATTTTGGATATGGAAAGATCGCTGGATCCGGACATTCACCAGAGCATAACGACTGGAATAAACCACAGCCCCTGGTGGCTGAAGTATGCCAGGATCCTTTGGATGGGCGGCAAGGACAAGGATTACGATTTCACATACCCTGTCACAAGCCGGTCGCAGGGAGAGATGAGATACCGCGACGGCGCTTTGTACAAGCTGCTGAAAGTTGATGAGGAGTTTTTCCCGCTGTACGCATTCATGACCCACGGGATGATCAACGGTCTTCTAGATACGGCCGGCCCTTGGCTCAACGATATTCAGTGGTCCGATTATATCATGAATTATCTGGGAAGGGGAACATCGATCAGAGAGCTTTATATCCATCCCAAGGAATTGAACGAAAAGAAATTTGAGGTCCTTGGCAGGGGTTTGAACTGGGCCAATTGCCACAACGATTTCATGCTCAACAGTGAGATGGTACTCGGCGACCCCTCTAAAAACGAGCTTTACGGTTACCGTGGGCACGACGATTCAGGCCGCGTTTACGTTTCTTTGCGCAATCCTAGGTTCCTGGACAAGGAAGTGAAGGTTGCCGATCTTGGAATAGGATCGGATTATTACAGAATATCTTATCCTTACCACATGATAAGGGAAACAAAGAATTATCCCACCGTTAAGATACCGGCGGAAAGCGTAATGATACTGGAGTCGCTTGAACTGAAAGATCTAAACTATCCCGTTCTCATAAACGTCCGTTTCCAGAGAAACAACATTACCGGAAGTTCTGCGCGTTTCGTCATAAATTCCGAGGGCGGCGACAAGAATCCAATTTATCTTTATTCGCCTTATGCCGTAAAGAGATTTTTGGGCCTGCATAATGTTAGCGAAATTTCCAGACATCTTTTCTGCGGTGAAAGACCGGGAGGCCAGGAGATCAGACGTGTCAAGGCGGAGGATCTGAACATAAACAGCAATGCCTTCTCGTGCAGCGTCAGCGTTCCGGAAGGAGCTTCTTCGCTTCTGGTCTGGACCATAAACGACAAGCTCGCTGACATAATTATGACAGACAATTCCGTGGCAATCAAACCGCAGTTCGTATCCTTTCCAAATCACAACTGGCAAGTCGCCGTCGTGCCGATCGGCAAAGGAGATCATGAACTGACGGGCACGGTGGTCAAATCGACGCATCCCATTACGGTCATGGATCTGCAGCTGCGTTCTTCATATGTTTTGCCTTCTCTCGAACTGCAGCTGATACACAAGGTTGCCAGAGGACAGAACATCAACAATTACGAACTGCCGATGCCTGTTTCTCAGGATACGCTCAATGAAACTCTGAGCTTGTTTGAGAAAGCTAAACTGACGACGGCACCGAGAGAAGTCTGGAACGACGTAGAGGAAGCGGTGCTTAGCGTTGACGTTTTCGACGTCAACGGGGACGCCTACACCAACAAGGTGGTTTTGGTGAACGATGTGCCAATTGGTCTTCTTCCCAACAATGCTCCTCCTTTGAGCAGCTGGCAGACGGTCAGTATTGCGCTTCCGGGCGAAGCGCTTGGAAAGATAGGCAATTCAAATACGATCGGCATAATCGACGAGACTGGCGACGCCTACAAGATAAGGAACATCAAGCTTCAAGTCAAGCGCAAGGGGCAGAAACGTCAACGCGAAATGCAGGATGAGGGAACGTTTTGCAGTTCCCACTCCTGGGCGCTTCGGGAAGGTGAAGTTGTCAGACTGGACGGGAAGCCATTCCTTATTCTTTGCGAATAAAGAAGAAGGCCAGAAGAGCTAGAAGCGCTGCCGCCGCAGGTTCCGGCACTACGTTCCAAGTGTAAGCGTTTGTAACTGTGGAACCGTTCAGTTTCGTTATGACGTTGAAGTCGGTCGTGCCGGCGGCTTCGTCATTCTGCGGGATCTTAAGATACACGGTGCTTTCGGTCGTAGCTCCGCCGCCCGCCATCGATATAATGTCTTTGCTGAAGTAGTCCGTCGTCTCTATCCTGACATCCGCATAGCCGGCCTGACCGTAATTCACGTATTTCAGATCGATCGGTTCGCTTTCGCCCAAATGAAGCTCCGCATTCTGTGGCTGGGCAGAAAGGAGCGCGAAGGATTCGTCGGCTTCCACAAGGTCGAAGACGTGCCAGTCCATCCTTTCAAAGGAGGAGGCCCAGGGGCTGGGATGGTAGTCGTCGATATCGACTCTGTCAAGGCCTATGCCTTCATAACTTACCAGCAACCCAAGCTGTCCTCCGGAAACGCATTTGAAGCAGTTGGTGACTTCTTCGCCTGGCCAGCAAGTGTAACCTTTTATCGATCTCAGGTTGCAGGGGATCTTCACTTCAACGTCGAAGCCGCCGAGCTCGTTGTCCTTTTTAATGCAGCGGGAACCGGCGGGAACGTTGCCGCAGGTCCAGTCCTGAACGCTGTTGTCGTCATTGGAAGCGGCGTATATCCTGTTGTAATACTGGTTGTGGGCTTTGAATTTGAAATAGTCGCCGCCGTGCCAGGGGCCTGACCATGCGGAGCCGTCTATTTCGATCGTGAAGGAGCTTTTCTTGTTGGTCTTGAAGGCGAAATACACGGCGTCGTCGCGCCAGCCGGCGTAAGCCGTGACCTGGAATTCAGGATCCTCACTGTCGCCTGTGCCGGAGCCCCAGTAAGTCCAGTCGTCGTCTTCTAAGATACCGTTAATGTTGGGCTCTTTCAGGAGCCTGGGAATGCTCTTGTTGTAAGGGATGATCGGGTAGGGGTCGTCGCCGTCCTTTAGCCCGTCTTTGTCAGTGTCTGGGTCGTTGGCGTCGCTGGGATAATAAAGCCCGACCAGGTATTCCTGAAGGTCGTCAAGGCCGTCCTTGTCGGTGTCCGTTTCAGTCGGGTCGGAACTCATTCTCACTTCGTCTATGGGAAGCACGGAGTCGTTGTCGGCCAGGCCGTCGCGGTCGCTGTCGCGGTAAACGTAGGTGTTTTTCCAGGGGGTCCTTAATTTGAAATAATTCGTGAAGGGACGCATGGCCGTGCCGCACCAGGACCAGGTGTCGCCGCCGCCGGCCCAGCCGTAGCTGCAGCCGTCCGGATGCGAGCTTGAGTACTCATGGTATCCGCTGTAAGAGTACATCTGGTCCACGGAGTGCATGACCTCGTGGACCGTGACGAAGCCCGTGCCGCTGCCGCCGTAGTTGCCGACCTGACTGCACATGATCTTGCCCATGCCGGTATATCCCCAGCTGCCGCCGCCCCAGTTGCCGCCCCAGCTGTTCCAGCCGTTGCCGCAGGTGAAGACGAAAATATCGTATTCCTGATCCCAAATTCCCAGTGTTTTCCTAAGGTCCCTGGCCATGATGTAGCCGCCTAATTCCTGCTCGCCGAATTCGTTTTCATAATTGCGGAAGAAAGTTTCCGCCGGCGGGACGATCTTGCGGTAAACGGGATCGTACTTCAGAAGGAACTGGGCGTTGGAATTGCGGTAATAAAAATCCTGGACCTTCGGATAGTAGAGGTTGGTGTAGTTCTCGGGAGGAGTGTTGTTGCCGCCGCCCGTATAGGCGACCATCAAGAGATCGATGGAGGCGACTTCGCTGTAAAGGATGGGCAGGCTGTTCTGGGCGAAGACTCCTTTGACCTTTATGGAATTTTCAGAGCCGAAAGAAAGGTTTTGGATCTTAAGGTTAAAAGTCTCCGGCAAGGAAAAGGAAATGTCGTAATTCAGGTCTTCTCCATTGACGGTTGCCTTCATAAGACGGCCGTTTTTTAAAATGCCGAGCGAGATCTCGTTTTCGCCGGCCGCTAAAAAAGCGTTCAGGGGCAGGGTGTTTTCGTTCAAACTCATCATGCCTAAACAATTCTCAGGGATTGTAAGCGAGCATTTGAATTCTATGCCGCCCAAAGAACAGTCCCTTCCGAAAGAACACGCGTAGCTTTCGCCGAATCCTATGGAAACGTTGGGATTTTCTTCAATAAGCGTCTTGTGGGCGACAGATTCTTCTGTGAATCTCAGATTGTCCAGATAGATCTTCTCGAAATCGCTTTCAACGGAAAAGGTCGAATCTCCTGCCGGTAATTTCCCCTGAAGGGCGAAACCGGCGAGCTCCGCGTCCATATTGGGGGCTTTCAGCTTCAGGAGGTGATCTCTATCGAATAGGATCTCGATATGCTGCCATTTGCGGTGGTAGAACGTCTGAACGCCTTCGATTGGCTGCCATTCGGGAGTATCACCGAAGTAACCGCCGTAAATCTCCGCCGAAATCACATTGGTGCAGCTCGCTTCCAGTTTCAGAAGGGGGACTTCGCCAAGTTTAAAGACTAACGATCTGCTTACGTCTTCTTCCGGCCAGGTCGCGTAAAAGTCGAGAGCGATCCTTTGCTCCTTGCTGTCGCTTAGGTAAATTGAGCGTGAAAGAGAAGAGCCGCCATCAAGCTCCAGGGTTTTGTCACCGTAAGCGTGCCAGGCACTGACTTTGATCTCGTTGGTAGGGGAAACGCTAAGATCAGAAACCACCTCGGCTGAGCCGGAGACGCTCCAACCTTCCAGATCGTCGAAAGCAAAAAAATTCTCCTCAGCCCAAAGCAGGCCGGAAACAGCAAGCAACGCAAAAAGCAAGATCTTTTTCATAACATCCTTTCCCTAATTATTATTCCGGTATTATTCTAGCATAAAAAAAGGCCTCCGCCGAAGCGAAGGCCTTTCCTAAAATTTGGCGCCGCAGGATGGACTCGAACCAACAACACCCTGGTTAACAGCCAGGTACTCTGCCATTGAGCTACTGCGGCACACAAATTTTATGCGATAAATTCTACTCTAATTGCCTTTCAAAGTCAAGTTAGAGCTCTTCGTCCAGCGCGTCGCTCTTCGCCATTTTGCGGTACTTGGTCGGCGGCTGGCCGACGGTGCGGCGGAAGGCTGTGCTGAAGTGATAGGGATCGTCGAAACCGACTTCTTCGGCAATCAGGTGCACCGGAAGATTCGTGGTCTTCAGCATCATGCAGGCGTGGCGCATTCTCAGCTGGATGAGCCAGTCCCTCGTGTGTATGCCCATGTGCTTCTTGAAGAGCCTCGTCAGATGCACGCGGCAGCAGCCGGCCACATTCGCAAGATCGTCCATGGAGATGGGCTCGCGAAGGTGTTTCTCAACGTATGAGACGACCGCCTGAACTTGCGCAGGCACAACGTTGGCTCGCTGAGAACTGATGACCTTGGCATAGCGGGCAAGAAGATGGAAGATCTTGTAGCAGGTGGCGGAAGCGTTGATCCTGAAATCTTTGTTGCGGTCCCTGATCTCGTCCAAGACATCGAAGAAAAGACGGCGGATCTGTTCAAAATCCTGATCCTTTAACGATATCTTCGAGATCATGTCCAGACCCAACTGATTAAGGCCGGGTGTGAGCAGGCTGTGACGGAATGAGATCCAGACTTTTTTCCAGCGGCCTGAGCCGGTGTTCTGATAAGAATGATCCTCGTCGAAGTGAAGAAGGAAAACGTCCTTGGGTTCGAGGTCGTAGGTGTTGCCGTTGACAGTCAATTCGCCCTTGCCTTCAAGAACCAGTTCGACGGAGAAGAAGGGGCAGTTCCTTCTGGTCAGCTTGGCTTTCGGAAGCCAGCTCGAAACGCCGCAGGCGTAAGGATTGATGAGGTAGATCTCGTCCTGGGCCATCGGCAGGAAATACATCTCCGGATCACTCGTCAGGTTGGAGACAGCCTGATTTATGGGAATGATCTCCGGACTGGGGATCTCGTTGAAGCCTTTTTTACGACGCTCGTATTTTCTTTTGGGAGCGGTCTCCTGCGCTTCGGACTTAGCTTTCACCCTTCTTTTCGTTTTTTTCCCCGCTTCAGGAATTGCTTCTTTTTTTCTCCTGCCCATACAAAACTCCTTGTGATTTTGTTGTAAACATATTGTACAAAAACTTTAATTAAGAAACAAGAGAGAGGAAGGTTTAAAATTATAAATAATTAAAAAAGAGCGATTTAAATAAAATCGCTCTTTTGAGAAAATTGAATAATGAATACTTTTATTGCTTTATTATTTTAATGGCCGTTTGTATGACTTGCTCAAGTTGGCCGTCCTTTTCCAAACCAACCCAAAGGGGAAGTCTCACGAGCGTATCGGAAACTTTCCTGGTCACCGGCAGTTCCTCGTTGTAGCGTCCGAATCTTTTGCCGGCGGGGGAATCGTGCAGCGGCAGATAGTGGAAAACGCAGCCGATGCCCTCTTCTCTCATCTTCGCAATGAAGACGGTTCTTTCCTCCAAGGAATTGAAGAGAAGATAATACATGTGGGCGTTGTGTTTGCAGTATTCCGGGACGATCGGTCTTCTTATTCTGCCTTCAGCTTCGAGACCGGCGAAAGCTTCGTGATACTTTTGCCAGATCTTCAGGCGTCTGTCAGTAATTTCATAAGCCTCCTTGATCTGCCCCCAAAGGAAGGCTGCCAGGATCTCGCTAGGCAGGTATGATGAGCCCAGGTCTTCCCAGGTGTACTTGTCAACCTGACCGCGGAAGAAGCGGGCGCGGTTTGTGCCTTTTTCCCTTATTATCTCAGCCTTTTCTATGAGAGCTTCGTCGTTGACGTAAAGGGCGCCCCCTTCACCGGAAATAATGTTCTTGGTTTCATGGAAAGAGACCGCAGCCAAGTTTCCGAAGGAGCCAAGCGGTTTTCCTTTGAAGGAGCTCATGACACCCTGGGCGTTGTCTTCCACGACTTTCAAGCCGTGTTTTTTCGCTATGGCGACTATGGTGTCTATTTCCGCGCCGACGCCGGCGTAGTGAACGGGAACGATAGCCTTGGTCTTATCTGTAATGGCGGCTTCGATCTTTGTCTCGTCCATGTTCAAAGTGTCGGGCCTGATGTCGATGAAGACGGGAACGGCGCCGCGCATGACGAAAGAGCTGACGGTAGTGACGAAAGTGAAGGAGGGGACGATCACTTCGTCGCCCGGCTTGATGTCGCAAAGCAAAGCGGACATTTCCAGAGCGGCTGTGCAGGAGTGGGTGAGGAGGGCGGCTTTGGCGCCGGAAAGATCAGCCAGCCAGGCGTTGCAGAGCTTGGTGTATTTGCCGTCGCCGGAAAGGTGAAGAGATGCGTGAGCGTCAGCGATCAAGGCCAGTTCGCGGCCTGTCATATAGGGCTTGTTGAAAGGAATGCGTAGTGACATTTATTACTCCTTTATTTCTCAGTTTTTTCCGTAACTTGAATATTCATTGCGAGATCGTCGGGGAAAAAGCGGACGTTTTCGTACACCAACCCCAGTCGGACAGTGTAGCGACCTATGGTTTCCGGCGCCTTTGTTTCGCATTCCAGCTGCAGGTTCCCCAAGCTCGGAACGTCCTTGGGCAGCCAGATCCTGTCGTCTCTTACTTCTTTTCCGCTTTCGTCGTACCAGCGGACGGCCAGACGCACCGGGCGTTCCCCGGCTTTGCTCCAGTTGTGCGTTCCAATGTTCGCAAGCTCCGTTTGAAGAGGCCAGACGGTTCCGGCTTTTATCGTCTCTTTCGGAGTTTTCAAATAGATAGCGGCTCCCAGCTCGTCTTCGCTTACTTTTTGCGCCATGATCAGTTTGTCAAAGCAAAGCGAAAGCTCGCGGCTGTCGAAGACGTCTTTGCTTACGCGTCCCGGGATCTTGGAACCGCTTGTCAGTATTTTGAGGATTATCGGAGCTCCGTTTTCGGATGCCGGAATGTTTTCGGCTTTAAGGAAGATATTGGTGAAGTCGGAAGAAATTGTCGCACTACCCATTTTGGCGCCGTTCAGGAAGAAATCCGCCCGCATTTTCTTGATAGCCCTCAGGCGCGCGGCCAGGGTGAAAGCGCGGGAATGCATGTCGTGGAAGCGCGCTGTGATGTTTGTGCCTACGCACCAGGCGTAGTTTTCCTCGGGGCTCAGATATTCGTCGTTTGAGAAACCAGTCAGGAGATACGGATCAGCCTCCTTCGCACCAACGTCCAGAATGTTGCTTCCGGTCTTTGGGAGCGGCTTCACAAGGCTTGCGGAGGAGGGGATCACTTTCCCGGTGGCTAAAGCTATGTCGCTCCAATTCGTGAAGACGCCGCACGACACTATCTCATGGGACCCGATTTGGCGGCGTTCTCCCCCCTCGGGTTTTTTGAGCCTTTTGGCGGACTGCGTCCAGGCGACGACGGAAGGCGTTAAGGATTCGCGGGCGGCGCCTCTGCGCATGACCGTCATAAGGTCGTTGATAAACGTCCCCTCGTGATCTTTGACGTCGAAATAATATTGAGGAATAATATTGTTCCTGGAAGCGGCGTCAGGTTCCGTGATAAGAATGAGCGGCAAATTTTTCTTCGCGGCGATCCCCTCCAAGTATTCCACCGCTTCCTTGTTGCCGTATTCAAGATAGCGCATCTTGTCCAGGGCGGAGAAACGAAAGAAGGAGAAAAGGAAAACCAGAATGAAAACGCCGTAGCAGATCCTGGTCAAAACTTTTCTTTCTTCAAGCGCTTTCAGATTCTCCAGCATGGCGGCCGGAAATTCCAAAAAGCAGGACCAGGCCAGGCACCAGACAGGAAACCAAAAGGCCAGGTAGCGCTCAGCGAAGAAGTGTGAGAAATGGAGGTGCGATAAAAAGAAGAAGGGAACGACTATGCCAAGGGCGAGGAAAAGTTCTTTCCCAAGCTTCTGGCGGCGCGCAAGCCTTGCCGCTGCGGAAAGCCCAAGGCTCACCCACAGGAAGACCAGGCTGCAGCATTTGATAGGCAGAGTGTTTTTCCAGAAAAAGAGCTGAAGCCGCTGGGAAGCGAGCCCAATGTTAGTTGGAAGCCAGGCGTCCTTGGTCGAAAAGACGAGGCCGGCTTTTTTCAAAAGTGGATCCCAAAGCAGAAAGCCCGCCGCAAGGGAAACAATAAGAAGCACGGTTCCAAGTGCGAAAAGCTTTATGTTTTCCGCCTTCGGTCTGCGGATGAGGCACCAGATGATAAAGTGCAATATGATCGCCGGCTGCAGAAAAACGCTGAACTGATGGGAGCAAAAGGCAAGGGCGGCGAAAATTGCGGCGAAAAAAAGATCTTTAAGAGTTTTAGATTCGTCTTCCAACGCCCTGAAGTAAAAATAGAGCTCCATTATGACAAGCGTCATATTGAGTGCGTAAAAGCGGATGTAGAGCGTGTAGAGGATCTGGTAGGGGTTGAGGGCGTAAATTAAAAGAACCCCGAAAGCCGCAAAACTTCCGAAATAGTTTTTGGCAAGTTTGTATAGAAAATAGAAACCAAGGAATGATTCAGCCAGGCAGATAAAACGCAGATAGCTTACGCTTGCGAAGGCCCCGCCCAGCGTGAGAACGTAGAAGATGAAGTGCTGCAGAAAAAAACCTTGCCCGCCGAAGCCGTAATAGTGCCAGATCTTAACTATGTCCCAGGTCTTTATCTGGGAGATGATGAGGACTTCGTCCTGGGTGAGGCCGTAGCGGAAAAATACTCTTAGCCTAAAATACAGAAAGAGAGCCGAGGCCGCCAGGACAACAATGGCGGTGCCGTGCTTGTTAATGAAAGCCAGAATTTTTTCCCGCAAGGTCATCATTTACGCTTTGCTTTTTTTGAAGACAAAATAGGAAATGTAGGCTATGACCAGTATGGCGGCAACGGAGTAGGAAGCTGTCCAGGAGAGGTTGAAGCCTATCTTGGCGTTAAGAATGAAACTTGAAGTCACGCCGAGGTAGAAGGCACCCGGCAGAACGGTCACCCAGATCTTCTTGCCTTCCTTTATGCACCAGGCTGTGGCCGTGCCCAAAGAGAAGACGACTATCGTCTGGTTGGCCCAGGCGAAGTAGCGCCACAAAACGTTGAAGCCGCTGCTGCTGAACTTCGCGACGAAAAGGAGCGCCGCAGCCAAAACGAAGATCGCAAGAGAGAGCAGGAACCTGTTCCTGATCTTGCCCTGGTCGATGCCGAGCATTTCGCCGACTATCAGCCGGCAGCCGCGGAGAGCCGTGTCGCCGCTGGTTATGGGGAGCGCCACAACGCCCAAAATTACGGCGAGGTTAAGAGCCTTGTTGAAAAAAGAATTCGCGTCGCCGGTCTGGAAGACACTAAGGACTTTGCCGACGATCTCGGCCAGCATGATGGTCGGGCCCTGACCGGCGTCCAAGTTGTAAAGCTTCATGACGCCCATGGTGACGGCCGCCCAGATCATGGCGATGAAGCCCTCGACGATCATCATGTTGTAAAAAATGGCGCGACCCTGCTTTTCGCTCTCAATGGTCCTCGATATGATGGTCGCCTGCGTTGAGTGGAAACCAGATGCGATGCCGCAGGCCACGGTCACGAAGAACAAGGGGAAGAAGTTGGGCTTCAATCCGCGCCAGTTGCTGAGACTGAGTTCAGCCAGAGGAAGCTTTTTCAGGAAAATGTAGAAGAAAAGCAATATGGCCGTGAAAATGAAGAAGGCGCCGATGAAGGGGTAAATCTTGCCGATGATCTTGTCTATCGGGAGCAGCGTGGCGATGAGGTAGTAGGAGAAGATGACGGCGTATATCGCCCAGAGCCACGGATTGGTTATCGCAACGTCCTGGTGGATGACGCCCTTGACGAAAATGTCGCCCGGCGTATAGACGCAGGTCACGCCGAACAGAAGCACAGTCAGGCAGACGAAGATGCCGAAAAACAAGGCCACGTTCTTGCCGAGGTAGCGTTTCACCAGGCTCTGGATCTGTTCGCCGTCGTTCCTGATGGAGATCATGCCGGTCATGAAGTCCTGCACGGCTCCCGCCAGTATGCAGCCCAGAGGGATCGTGATGAAGGCCAAAGGCCCGAAGAGGATGCCCTGTATGGGTCCGAGGATCGGGCCCGTTCCGGCGATGTTCAATAGATGGATGAGCCCGTTGCGCCAGGAAGCCATGGGGACAAAGTCCACGCCGTCAGCTTTGGTGATGGCCGGAGTCGGTTTGTCGCTGATTCCGAAGAAACGTTCCACAAAGCGGCCGTAGAAGAAGCCGCCTAAACCGAGAATAACGAGACCGATGATGAAGGTTATCATAGCGATTTTTTATTTGTAAGTTTTTTATAACTGAAGAAAGCGATGAAGGCCAGGCAAAGGAGGCCGGAAAGCAGGTAGCTCATGTCCCAGCTCAGGTTGAAGCCCACTTTGGCGTTCAGAATGAAGCTCGACACCACGTAAAGGTAGAAAGCTCCCGGGATGACCGTGAACAGGATGTTTTTGTCATGCATAACGCACCAGCTCGTCGCCACGGCCAGCGTGAAGACGACCAGGATCTGGTTGCTCCAGGCGAAATACCGCCAGATGATGGCGAAGCCGTCCGGCTGGAACTTCACGATGAAAAGCAGCGAGAGAGAAGCGGCGACCATGCCTATGCCAACCATTATCTTGCCAACTTTGCTTGAGCCAATCTTAAGCAGTTCGCAGAGCATGATGCGAAGTATCCTCATCGTCGTGCCGCCTGTCGTTATGGGAAGAACGATGAAGCCCGCCATAACGATGATGCCGAACTTGCTGCCCAAAAGCGTTTCTATTATTTCGACCAGCGAAGCGTTGGCGTTGCCCGCGGAAGACAAACCGTATTTTCCCATGACGCCCATGGTGACGGCCGCCCAGATCATGGCGATGAAGCCTTCCATCAGCATCATGTTGAAAAAGACTTTGCGGCCGCTCTTCTCGCTTTTTAGGGAGCGGGCGATCAAAGTCGCCTGGGTGGAGTGGAAGCCCGAAGCTATGCCGCAGGCCACCGTCACGAAGAAGAGGGGGATCATGTTGGGCTTAAGCCCGCGCCAGTTTTCAAGCGTGAGATCTTCAAGCGGA
>JAFYIM010000341.1 GCA_017538635.1 bacterium | reverse complement strand
TTCCGTGAAGTTCATAAATAAATCCCCTTTATGATTGTTTGGTTTGTGGTTTTAAACTTTCAAAGTAAGCGCGCATTTTTTTCGAAAGAGAAAGTCTTTTAAAAAATAGCGCGTAAGTTTTCAAAGGAGCGAAAAATTTGGAGGGCGCCTTGAAGAGAAGATAAAGCGACCTTCCCGTCGGCGCCAGGAAAAGCAGAATAAAAGTTTTAAAGCAGCGGAAGCCTCGCAGATTCTTGATGCAGGTGTCGAGCGCATTGGCGCCCAGGCGCGTGATCGTAGCAGGGCTCTTCTCATACCAGCGGACGCCCTCCTGGGAACCGGAGTGCACGTGCCAGCACTTGAGCGCAGGAGCGTAAAGCGCCTTACCGCCAATGGAATTCAGTCTCAGGTAAAGGTCGATGTCCTCGCCGTAAGCGAAGTAGCGTTCGTCGTAGTATTCCGTTTTCCCGCTCGCGGAAAGTTCGGATGGGATGGCGGCCTTTTTCAGTTCGCTAACTTTGAAAAGCGGAGCGCAGCCGCCGGGCGCAAAAACGAACTTCTCAGTGAAAGGCTCGGTCAAAGGAGTGGCGAGGCTCAAAAAGCTCGTCGGCACAACATAGGTGCAAAGCACTTCCTCCGTCTCCCCTCTTTCCTTGTCGTTGCGGTAGATCAAGGGGCCGAGCATCGTCGCTTCGGGTTTGCGCGCGATAGTTTCCGCCGCCTTCGCAAAAAAGTCCGGTGAGAGGAAAACGTCAACGTTCAAAGGCATGAGCCAGTCGCCTGAAGACATGCGCAGCCCTTCGTTCATGCCGGCCGCGAAGCCTTTGTTCTCGGGGAGCTCTGCAAGAGCGTATCCGAAACTCCTGAACTCCTCGCTCTCAAAATACTCTTTGCTTCCGTCCCCGGAACCGTTGTCCACCACGATGACTTCCAGAGCGGGATAGCTCTGGGCTTTCAGCGCGGACATATTGCGCTTCAAAAATTCCAGCGTGTTCCAGTTGAGGACCACGACGGAAAAGCGCGGTTCTGGAGAGGCAGTTTCCATCACTTGATGTCCGTGAATTTCCTGACGTTGGTGTCGGTGCCCACGACCACCAGGATGTCGTTCTCTTCCAGCGGCGCATGCGGGTCAGGCGAAAGCATAAGGAAGCGCTCGTTCTCCTCGCGCTGGACGGGCAGACGTTTGATGCCGATGACGTTGACGCCGTAGCGGTCCCTCAGCCTCAGGTCGATCATGCTCTTGCCGACGAAACTCTTCGGCAGATCGACTTCCGCGATAGACGCGCCAGAGGCGAAGGGGATCACTTCCCTCAAGTTCGGGGCATAGATCATTCTGGCGACGCGCAAGCCCATTTCCTTTTCGGGGTTGACCGCTTCCGTAGCGCCCACCTTTTTCAAAATGTTGGCGTGCAGTTCGGAGCTGGCTCTCGCCACGATGCGCTTTACGCCCAACTGCTTCAGCAGAGCCGTAACCATGATGCTGTTCTCGACATGATGGTCGCCTATCGCCACCACCACGACTTCCATAGACGTGATGTCGGCTTCTAAAAGCGCGGATTCGTCCGTGCAGTCCATGCACAGAGCGCCCGTGACGTTCTCTTCGTCCGCCACTTTCTGGACCACGTCCTTGTCGGAATCGATCGCCAGAACGGGAATGTTATGGGATTCCAGCCAACGGACAACTTCCGTGCCGAAACGGCCGAGGCCTATAACTGCGCATCTTTTTATCATAAGTTTTCCTCCTTAGCCCACCATCAAAGGCGTCTTGGGATATTCTATAGCCGAGCGTTTTCTGGTCGGCAGTAAAAGCAATAAAGTAAGAGGACCGATCCTCCCGATGAACATCATGGCGGTGATGACAAGCTTACCCATGACGCTTAATTTCTCGGTTATGCCCATGGAGAGACCGGTCGTGCCGATAGCGGAGACCGATTCGAAAAGCAATTCCTCGTAGCCTCCGTTCTCGAAAGTGATGAGCAGGATGAAGCCAGTGAGGAACGTAACGTTGTAGAGCATGAAGACCGTGACGGCGCGCCAGACGGTATTGGCGTTGAAAGAGTGGCGGCCAAGCGTCACGTCATCCCTGCCTCGCAGCACAGCGAACAAAAGCGCCAGGAAGATCACCAGCGTCGTAAGCTTGACGCCGCCGGCGGTGGAGCCGGGCGCGCCGCCCACGAACATAAGCACCATGGTAAGGAACCTGCCGGCGCGGCTCATGTCGTTAAGATCGAAAGTCGAGAAGCCAGCCGTACGGGCCGTAACGGAACAGAAAAGCGCGTTGCTGATCTTTTCAGGCCAGTTGAACCCTTGCAAGCCGCGCGCATGATCCCAAAGCAAAAAGCCTATCGTGCCGCCTAAGACCAGAATAAGCGTTCCCACCAGGACGACGCTGACGTAGAAATTGGAATGCGGCTTCTTGAAGCGCACGAAATCGCTGATCCAACTTAGCACACCGAAGCCAAGACCGCCCGCCACGATGAGCGCCGTGAAGGTCAGAAGGATCCAGGGGTGATGCTGGAACATCATAAGGCTGTCGGTCTGCAAAGAGAGACCGCCGTTGCAGAAAGCCGAGACGGAATGGAAGACGCTCTTCCAGAGCGAGGCCTTCCAGCCAAGGCCCATGTGCAGCATCTGCGGAAATAGGAAAGCGACGCCAACGGCCTCTATGATGAAGGTCGCGGTGCAGATGAAGATCGTCAGAGGCAGAACGTTCGACTGACGCTTCTCGCCCAGCATATCCTTGACGAAATATTCCTGCCTGAGACCGATTGCCCTTCCCAGCACCAGCGCGCTGAAGGTTGACAAAGTCATGATGCCCAAGCCGCCGACCTGGATGAGGCCAAGAATGACGACCTGTCCGCTGAAGGAAAAGACCTTCGAGATATCGACCGTCGCC
>JAFYIM010000340.1 GCA_017538635.1 bacterium | reverse complement strand
TACTATTCTTGCGGCAGCTGTTGCCGCCAATGCCGGAACTGCCGTTATTTGGCAGGATGATTTCGAATCCTACACATCCGGATCCTTCGCCGGCCAGGGAAACGCGGAGGTAATGCAGTCAACCGTCAACTGCATCGGCGAGAAGCCCGCCCCCGGCGAAGTCATGATAAGCCAGGACGGCAATAACAAAGTTTTGAAGCTCAACAAAAAATGGTCTCCTTCCGGGGTGACAAAACCGGAGCTCGATCGCGGCGTCAGAGTCCCCATAGACTGGGGCCGCACGGTCTATGATCCCGAAACGGAAAGCACGATCCTTATAAAGGGAAAAGTCCTGATCCCAGAGGGCGGCGGCTACGCCGAGATCCGCTTGGTGACTAAAGACGACGAGCCGATACTTCGTTTTACGCCGCACTCCTCCGATTACAAGACTTACATCTACAACATCGACCACGACTACGAAGTCAACGGCAGTGCGGCCAACTCCAACCATCCTGTCTTTTCTAACTGCAGCTACCCCAGGACCTGGTATCCTACGGAGTCGGCTGTCAAATACAATGTTTGGTGCGACTTTGCGCTGGAGATCAACTGCCGGACCGCCACGGTCAACTATTACACTATAACGGACAACAACGGCTTTGAATTCACCGGGATCAGGATCTGCCATCTTCCCAATATGCTGGAACGCCCGGAATACGTCGAGTTCACTGCCGTCGGCAACGGATTCGACCTCAACAGGACCGGCGCCTCCTTTGACGATCTGGAGGTCACTTACAGCTGGCCAGAAACACCTGACGAGTGGGAAACGCTTTACGAGGACGATTTTCAGTCTTATGAGTTGGGCGAATCGCTGACCGAAGCGAACGATAATTATCAAAGGCTGGGGGACTGGCAAGAGTTCAGCGATCTAATTGCCACCAATGAATTCATGGGTGAAACCAAATTCGCCCTCCTTTACATGGGCCAGCCCGGCGACGGCCTCTTTCCCAAAGACGGCATATTCCTTAATATCCCTGAGGAAGATCTGCCGGACGTAGGGGAGAAGCTCCGCCTGACGGTAAAGGCCTTTGTTCCCGACAACGGTTACTGGAACATGTTCCGCCTGAAAGACGCGCCCTTGGCGACCTACGGCATCCATTCCGCCACCATTTGGTTCGCCACCTTTGGGGGCAATGACTTTGAGCCCCGCTACGACGGCTGCGAAAGAGGTTTCTACAAAAACGACATGACCACCTCTATAACGCTCCTGCGCCAGGAAGACGGCTATTATCTCTTGGAGACGGATCTCATGACGCCCGAGGCTCCGAAAACGCGTTTAACGACGGAATGGCTCGATTATTACCCGGAGTGCTTAGGAACAGACTTGGACAACGCTGCCATCCAGCTCCAAGGCTGGAACAATTTCAACGGCCGCTACATTTATCTGCACAGCATAAAGCTCGAGCGCACCGTTCCTGAACCTGCTATCTTTGCTCTTATAGCGCTCGTATTTTTCTTCTTTACAAGGAAGTAGAAGTTATCAAAATATATTTTGCACAATATTCTTTTTAAAAGGCGTGGATTCCATGCCTTTTTTTATTTTACGATTGTCTTTTTTATAAGTGTGCTTGTATCAAATATTTATTTAATCGTTTGCGTTTTTTGCCTTTATTTAAGACAATATTAATCGTAAACTTCGACGGAGTCTCTATTTGCGAAGGATGCATCTGCAAATAAGGCTCAAAACCTAAACCAACACATATCCAGGGAAAGACAAAATGAAAAAACTTTTGTTAGCTTTTGTGCTTGTTTTCACAAGCTTGGTTTTTGCCATTGAACCCCAAACCCCTCCGGGTTCCGGCACAGAAAGTAATCCTTATCAGATCAGCAAGTGCGAGCACTTGCTCTGGATCGGTAATCCTGCGAACGAGAATAAAGTCTATGCAGTTCTTACGGCTGATGTCGATTGTATACCTCTTACCAATTTAGTTCTTGAAGACAATCTTAAGTTCTATGGAAGCTTAGACGGCCAGGGGCACACGCTCTTTAATACTGTTGGTTATTTCCATTATTATGACGAAGAATATGAATATGATGATTACTACTCTGATGGATTGTTCGATTTTTACGGCGAGCTTAGG
>JAFYIM010000032.1 GCA_017538635.1 bacterium | reverse complement strand
TGAGAAAGCCAACCATCATGGGGGAATTATGAAGTACTGGCTTATCCTTGTTATCGGCGCGGCTATAGGCGCCGCCCTGGCCTTGCATTTCATGTCAGCGAAAAACAGAAGACGATCGCATATAAACGTTATCTCCGATAACTGCTGCGAAAGAAGACAGCCCTGGAAATGCCTTCCCGAACGCGCTCCCAAAGGAGAAATGGAAGAAAACATCAAGTGCTACATGGAAGACCCCAAGACCAGCGATTGGCAGCCGCCCAATTTCAATTACGACCACCAGGTCGCCGTCATGCCAATCAAAGCTAAAGTAATAGTCCTCATTTACGATCCCGTTCTCAAGAGTCAGGGCAACATAAAACTGACGGAATACCTGAAGGCCCGTGATCCCAGGAAACTCTCGCAATTTCTCTGCGACGTCATAAGGGATTCCAGCGACGGGTATGTCAACTACGAGATCGTGGACATAATCGAACACGACCAGTTCAACAAGAAAATAGACGGCTTCACCTACACCGAGGAGACTTTCCTCGACGCCAGGAAGAACAACTCCTGGCATCAGCCCGACCGCTCCGACTACCGCACGATCTTCGAGGAGAACGACCTCATCCGCCGCTGCAAGGAGGAAGGCATAACGGAAGTCTGGATCTGGGGCGCCGGCGGCTTCGGTTACGACGAACTCGCCATGTACATCCCCAACCGCTACGCCCGCTTCGCCCCCACCCTGAACCCCTGGTTCTACCGTCCCTACGAGATCCCGCCGGAGATAGGCCACACCGTCTGGGTGATGGGCTTCAACTATGAGTGCGGCCCCGACAACATGATCCACAGTTACGGACACAGAGTGGAAAGCATCATGAGTCTTGTCTTCGCAAGAGGGACTTGGGAAACGGAGCTCTACGGAAAAGATCCCTGGAACACCTTCGCCGCCATCCCCGAAGGCAACAAGAATCCTGTTCCCGCCAACATCGGCAACGTCCACGTTCCGCCCAACGGCGACCACGGCTACGATTACGCGAACACCAACCGGGTACTATCCTTCGTCAACGCCTGGCACTCCTACCCCGACCTCTCCAAAGGCAGAGCCCGCTTGATCGGCAAAGAAGAATGGGAAGGCGACCAACTGGGCTACCAGCAGTGGTGGCTCAGACAGCTTCCCAAAAAGCCCGGCTACACCAAGTGGGGCTACAACAACTGGTGGGTCTATATCGCCAACACGGACGAAGACCTCCCCTTCTACTACCCCATACAGCCCGAGGAATTCAAGCCCCCGAAAGAACAGTAAAAAAGATACAGATACGAAAACAAAAGCGGAGCGAATGCTCTGCTTTTTTTATTTTGCTACAGTCGTTCTGTTGACGACCCACTTCGCGCCGCGGCCATGTCCTTCCGGACGGATGAGGCCTTCCTCTTTCATTTTCTTCAGCACGTTCCTTACCATGTCGTGGCTGACCAGGGGGCAGTCGTCCTCGATCTCGGAAAGGCTGAAGGGCACAAAGCGCTTCAAAACCGCCGCTCTCACCTGCTCGCTCTTCGTGCCTCGGCCCGTGCCCATTCCGCGCACGCCTTCCTCCAGCTCGTGGTAAGCCTTCAAAAGCATGCCCCAGAAATAATTCAGCCAGGGATGCACGTCGTGCTTGCCTTCATGCCAAAAGTCGGAGCTGGCTTTCAGAGCGGCGTAATATTCCGTCTTGGCCTGCTCGGTTATCCTTTCCAAGGAAACGTAGCGGCCTACGTTGTAATCGCAATGGTAGAGAAGCAAAAGCGTAAGAAGCCTCGCTATTCTTCCGTTGCCGTCCCGGAAAGGATGGATGCATAAGAAATCCAGAATGGTAAGAGGAATGACGATCAAGGGCTCCACGTCCATCGTTCCTATCGCCTTGCTGTAAGAGGAGACCAGGTCTTCCATGGCGGCGGGCGTCTCCGCCGCGGGGACCGCTTTGAAGCGCACCCTCAGAAGCGTGCCGTCGGGATTGTATTCCCTGATCTCGTTGTTGGTGGTCTTGTATTTCCCGCCTTCCTCCGGCATGTAGCCGTAAAGCAGTTTATGCATCTTGAGGATCGTATCCACGGCAAAGGGCATGTACGTCCCCTCTCTGTGTATGAGGGAAAGCACGTCCCTATATCCCGCCACTTCCTGTTCCGAGCGGTTCTGGGGTTTCGATTCCTCTTTCACCAGGGCCTTCACTCTCTCCCTGGGCGTAACGTTGCCCTCTATCCTCGTGCTGGATTCGCTGGATTCAATGAGCGCAATGTGCCTTAAAGACTCCAGCGTTTCCGGCGTCTGCTTCGCGAACAAAAGCTGCATGCCCTGGTATTCTCCCAAGCGCTTTAAGGTTCCCAGCTGCTCCTTGCTGAAAAGCAAAGAGGACAAAAATTTTTCATTCAGTGACTGCATAAGCTCTCCAATTTTTTAAGGGTATTATAGCAACTAATAAGGGTAATATCAAGCGCCAATTACCCCAATAACAAAATTACTACCCTATTTCCGCGAAGAGGCAAGGATTTTTGTTATATCCTTGCCAGTGTTCCGTTTTTGTAGTACAATAATCATTCCGTAAACGTAAATAAATTTCAAAGAGGAAAAATAAAAAGGCCATGAAAAAATTACTTCTTTTTCTTGCTTTCGCAAGCTTAGCGCTTTTCGCTGACCCTACCGGAACTGTCACTCTTGACATAGAGCATGGCGAGATCACCTTCACGTCTGAAGGCGTCAGCGGGTATGACAGCGACGACAATCCCGTCACGGGCGAATACGCCGAATACATTATCACCGGTGAAAGTATGGATCAATATCGTGGGATAAGTGTAAATAGCGGCACCCACAATATCACGATCAGCAATCTTTACCTCCATGAAACGTACAACTTTACTTTCAAGATATTATCTGGCGCCAGCGTCACTTTGACATTGGTTGGCCACAATGAGATCGAAGTAGGATATCCGCATGTTGATGCGGCGTTGAACGTGCCCAGCGGAGCAACTCTTACCATTCAGGGAGAAGGATCGCTTATCGCTCGCGCCTGTAACCCTGAAGATGGCCTTCGTGGCGCTCACAGCGCTGGTATCGGCGGCCGGCAGAATGAATCTTCCGGCGACATAATCATCAAGGGCGGCAATATTGAAGCGTATGGCGACACGGGATGCGCAGGCATCGGCGGCGCCACCTGCGGCGTCG
>JAFYIM010000339.1 GCA_017538635.1 bacterium | reverse complement strand
ATCTTACGAATGGCTGAAAGAAATTATCGACATACCCTATAGCCCGGAGGAATTGTCCAAGATCTTTACTTCCCAGGGCATGACCGTGGACGGTATGGAGCATGTCGGGATGTCCTATGACAACGTCGTCATAGGTCGTCTGCTGGAAGTTGCGGAACATCCCCAGGCGGATAAACTGCACGTGTGCAAAGTGGACGTAGGCGGGGAAGTCTTGCAGATCGTCTGCGGAGCGCCCGGCATCAAAGTCGGCGACACCGTGCCTGTCGCGAAGATCGGCGCGAATTTCGGCGACTTTAAGATCAAGGCCTCGAAGCTTAGAGGCGTGGATTCCTACGGCATGTGCTGTGCCGCGGACGAACTCGGCATTTCCGGCGACCATGAATCTCTATTGTTTTTGGACGACAGCCTCGTTCCCGGAACGCCCTTCGGAACACTGCTGAAAGGCGAAGACTGGATCTATGATCTGGACATCCCCGGCAACAGGCCGGATCTGCTTTCCCATATCGGCGTGGCCAGAGAGATCGCCGCGCATCTTTCCTTAGAAGACGAGAAGTATCTTAATTGGCAGCCCAGGGAACCGCAGTATAAGGAGAGCGAACTGAAAGCAGGCGACGGCGTCAGCCTCGAAATTGAAGACACGGCGCTTTGCCCGCGCTATACCGCCAGGATAATCGACAACGTGAAGATCTGCGCTTCGCCGCTCTTCATGCAGTTCAGGCTTTTCCATTGCGGCATGCGCCCCATCAACAACGTGGTTGACATATCGAACTACGTTATGCTGGAGACTGGTCAGCCTCTGCACACCTTCGACTATGACAGGATCGGCAACAAGAAGATCGTCGTCAGGAGAGCCAAGGAAGGCGAAGTGTTTGTGACCCTGGATGAAGAAAAGCGCGAATTAGATAGCGAAATGCTGATGATCACGAACGGCGAGCGCGGATTGGCTATAGGCGGCGTGATGGGAGGATTGGATTCCGGCGTTGAAAACGACACCAAGACGATCCTGCTTGAGAGCGCTTATTTCTACGGCCCCAATATCAGGCGCACCGCGAGGAAACTTAATCTGCACTCCGAGGCCTCCGGACGTTTTGAGAGATGCATTCGCGGCACCTGCGAATACGCCAGCAAGCGCGCTGTGGAGCTTATGACTCTGTACGCCGGCGCTACGGCCCGCTCGGGCGTGGTGGACGTAAACTGCGAAGAGAAGAGCGAACCCATCAAAGTCTCCCTGAAGAAGTGCTCAGCGCTTTTGGGCATGGAGATCCCGGAAGAAAAGATTGAGAGGATCCTGAAAGGCCTGAACTACGTTCTTACTCCGGATTCTGGAGACATCAGGGAAGTGACTGTTCCGGAATACAGAGTTGACGTGCATGTCAGCCCTGATCTCAGCGAGGATCTGGCCAGGATGCTTGGCTATGATTCCATTCCTCTGGACGACAGCATTCCTTACTACAGTCAGAAGCCTGTTCCGCCTAATTTCATCACCAGGGAAAAAGTCAGGAATATTCTTTCCGGCGCAGGGTTGAGGGAAGTGCTTAATCCGACCTTGGTCTCCGCCGAACTTATGAAGGCGGCGGGCGCGGAAATAAAAGAAGAGGACATCATCTATCTTTCCAACTCCGCCACTCTCGATCAGTCCCAGGTCAGGACGATCCTGTATCCCGGGCTTATCAAGAACTGCCAGACTAACGCCGCCAGGGGACAACTGGGCGTCAAGCTCTTCGAGATCGGCCGCGCTTATCTGAACGCGCCCGACGGCCGCAGCTTCACGGAGCTTGAGAGACTCTCCTTCGCTCTTTGGGGCGAAGCGACAGAAAAGACCTGGTCCGAGAAACCCAGGGGCGTCGATTTCACCGACGGCGTGACCGTCCTGGAGATCCTCGCGAAGCGTCTGGGACTGCCGGCGCTTTCCTTCGAAGCCGCGACTATTCCCGGTCTGCATCCGGGAAGATGCGCCGACATATCTCTTTTCTACCGCGGCCAGAAGAAGCAGCTCGGCTTCATCGGCGAGATGGATCCACGCGTAGTGAGGGAACTCGACCTTAAGGGACGTTTGGTGGTCTGCGAACTCGACCTGAACGTCATTACCGAGACCGCCCGCGGAGCCTACACTTACAAGAAACTGCCGAAATTCCCGGCCTCCGAAAGAGACGTGTCCGTCTTGGTCGGTTCCGACAAGACTGCCGGCGACGTCATCGAGATCATCAGGAAGGCCGGCGGCCGCCTCATGACTTCCGTCACAGTCCTCGACCTCTACCGCGACGACAAGATGGAAGAGGGCAGCTGCAGCCTGACCTTCCGCGCGACCTACCGCGCCGAGGACAGGACGCTGACCATAGAGGAAGTGGACAAGGCCCACCAGAAGGTTCTGGAAGCGCTGACAAAAGCGAACCTGACCATCCGCTAAAAACCTCAAAACCCTGCGCAGGGTCCTTGCTTCAGACTTAAATAATTGCGAACAAATTGCTTCCATTGACCTACGGAAGCGATTTAGCCGATGTTTTGCATCAAAATTTGCTGACCATTTTCACCAAATTACCGAACGAAAACTCAACAAATTGCCGAACGAAAGTTCAACAAATGACCGAACGCTTCCAAAAACGGCTGGTAAATATGGTATAATTTAGGCATGAAAAAATATAGGAAAAGGATATTTGACGCCATTTTAGCGCGGAAGCTTCAAACCTCCGGCGCAATCCTTGTTGAGGGAATAAAATGGTGCGGCAAAACTACCTCTTGCGAACAGGCTGCCAAAAGCGTCATTTATTTTGACGAGCCCCAAAAGAGGGAGCAAAATATTCTTTTAGCCAAAATTGATCCGGATGAAATACTCAAGGGTGATTATCCGAGATTGATCGATGAATGGCAACTCGCGCCGATAATTTGGGACGCGATTCGTTACAAAGTCGATCATGCTGATTCCAACGGTATCTTTTTGCTTACAGGCTCTGCTGTTCCGGCAAGAGAAGACGAAATGATCCATAGCGGAACCGGAAGATTTTCCTGGATCAAAATGCGTCCAATGAGCCTTTGGGAGAGCGGAGAATCTTCGGGAAAAGTTTCGTTAAAGGAGCTTTTCACAGGAAAAGATCCCACTGGCGCTCGCCCTTTGGTTTCGGAATTGCCAGATATAGCGTTCCTTCTTTGCAGAGGCGGTTTCCCGAATTCTCTAGATCTTCCGCATGACCTTGCGTTAGATCCTGCCTTTGATTATCTGGATGCCGTTGTAAAAAAAGACATATCGCGGTGTGACGGAGTGAACAGAGACGAGGAAAGGGCCAGGCGGCTTTTACGCTCTTTGGCGCGGCTTCAGGGAACGCAATCCTCAGCTTCCGTGATCAGCGCAGATCTTGAAGCAAACGAAGCGACATCTTTTGATACGGACACCGTTTATTCATATATAAACGCTTTAAAAAAGATCTTCACGATTGAGGATATGCCGTCTTGGTGTCCAAATCTTCGCAGCAAAACGCCTATCAGAACTGCCGACACTAGATATTTTGCAGATCCTTCCATTGCGACAGCGGCTTTGCGAATTGGGCCGGGCGGTTTAATGAACGATTTGAAACTTTTCGGTATTTTGTTTGAGACTTTGGCAGTGCGCGATCTACGTGTTTACTCTGAAGCCTCGATGGGGGAGGTCCGCCATTATCATGATGCTTCCGGACTAGAATGCGACGCGGTTGTTTATCTACGTGACGGATCTTACGGCCTTGTGGAGATTAAAATAGGCGGGCAAGCGTTGATTGACAAAGGCGCTGAAACGCTGAAGAAATTGGCTGATAAAATTGACGACACGAAAATGCAGAAACCTTCGTTTATGATGATTCTGACGGCAGTTGGCGATCTGGCTTACCGTCGTCCGGAAGACGGTGTTTTCGTCTGCCCAATCGGCTGCCTGAAAGACTGAACTCCAATAATATATATTTAGAAAATCTCACCGTCTAACTATCCTAACACATAGGGATATCCTCCTAGCTTTTTTACAAAAGAGATGTACAAAAGCGCACTCAAGGCTGAAAAAGCCTTAGACGAATACTGCAAGTGGGGGAACGGGCCTTTGACTTTCGATCTGGAGGAACGAAAAGGATAATGGCATGTTTTATTGCATATTGATTTTTTTAAAGATTTTGATATAATATTGGCGATTTCGATTAACCACCTATCCAATAGTTCCTGTGAAGACTAAAATCATTTATCTAATCTTATTTTTGGCAAGCATATCTGTGTTTGCCAATGATCCTTTGAGCGTCAGCATCTCTGGCCCTGATAAAATTTTTACAAATGATCAGGTGAAATTTACAGCAAATGTTGTAGGAGCTAGTTCAAGCGCTTGCTCTTGGTCTGCGAGCAGTGTGTCGGGGAGTTCTTCTGGCGGTATATATAATTTTACAGCTCCTTCAATAGCAACAGTTGTTACAATTTATTGCTCAGTTTCTATTGGAGAGGGGGATGATCAAAGAACTGCTGAAGATTCCATTACTGTGACTGTTGTAGAGCCGCAAATAATTATTTATAGAGATTCTCTAGATTTAGATAATCCCTATATTTCTCCAGATGTTGGACCTAATATTGTTTGCCTAGAAGGAGATAGCACTACTGCATTTCTTCATAGGAATGGAATGGAAATTTTAGACGAAGCTCTAGAACTAAGTATAGAAATAACACCCACTGATGTTGATATTCAAAGTTTTGAACTTACTACGTCTAATACTTCATCCTTACTACTTTATAGAGACGATTGCCAGTTGTTTTTGCCCTATCATAAATCAAGTATAACGAAAGTTTCTGCTTTAAATGAAGATCTAGAAGGTTTACATGCTTGGGGTGAAGAATGCGGCATAGGTTATAGTATTAATTTAAAAATTAATAATAACCAAAAAATTTCGCTTAATTATAATATTTATGGAATTGGCAATCATTGTTTTTCATTCCCTTCAGAAGAAGATAATTTTGACTATAAAGATGATTTTCCTGGTTTAGTAAACAACGAATGGGGTTATGTAGACCAATCAGATATACCTGAATATAATTGTTTAGCATATGCTATAAAAAATCCAGCGGTAGTAAACAGCAATTTTTTCTGGTGTAATAAAATTCTTCCTCTTGCCACTAATTTTGTTTACGCTAGCAGATTCTT
>JAFYIM010000031.1 GCA_017538635.1 bacterium | reverse complement strand
GTATGTTTACAATCATTACATCACCACCGCCATCACGTTGGCCTACGACGAGGAAGGTCCGTACCTTGACCGTGTTGATGTTCATAGCAGCGAGGAAGACAATACCAGTTGGAGCTTCAAATGGCCCCAGTACTACAACACGCATCTTCCGGACGTTCCCGACAACATCGCCATACAGGTCCAGGGCTGGAAAAACTTTGACGGACGCTACGTCCTTCTTAGCTACCTTAGTCTCGAACAGACTGTCTCAATCCCGGAACCGGCGTTCCTGGGTCTCATCGCTCTGGCCATTGCGGCTTTCCTCAGAAAACGCTGAGCGCCCTGAATATTAGGCATTGAGCTAAACCATACCGGCGCAAGCCGGTATGGTTTTTTTGCTCAAAAAAACATTAAGCTGTTTCTTTTTAATGTTCGTTTTAGTACAATCCGCCTAGTTTTTAAAATCAATTTAATCCATAAATTTAAGAACACATGAAAAGACTAGGTTCCTTTGCTCTTCTGGCGTTTTTCGCGCTTTCGGCGCTTGCGTCCGGCAAGTGGTCCGATGGTTTTGCTTTCGACGGCTCCGTCATTAACGAGGAGGCGGTCGTGACTTTGCTGCCGACGGACGAATTGTCCTGCCGCAGCGAGGCCGCTCCCTGGGACGCGACTTATCTTTCCATCGCGGTCGTCGGTGCCGTTGACACCAACGTTATGGCGTGCATCTATGAGAACGAATCTCCTGACGGATCGGAAACGACCTGCAAATGGGATTACACCGATCCCATGTACGAGGATTTCACTGCGGATCAGGAATACGTTTTGATAAAGACCATCATGGCTGGCGAAGATTATGTGACGTTCGGCCGCCTGATAGAGATCCTTCCCGAACCTTCTTTTCTTTTCTTAATGCTTTTTGGGGGCCTTCTGCTTATGCGTCGCAAAATTAAAAGCCTGCTCGTCGTTCTTTTGGTGTTTGCAGTGGCAGATGCTTACGCCGAGGGTTCTGTGACGGCCATAAAGTGTCAGCAGGACTGGCCGTTCAGCGGAAAAGTCATCATCAATTACACTGTGCAGTCCGAGACTGAAGATCCCAGGTTCGACGTCAAATTCTACGGTTCCTTGGACGACGGCGATTCGGTCTTCGAGCTTACGGAGAAGGGGACGCTTGAAAAGGACGGAGCCAACGGAACCTTGAAGGGGACGGGCAGTTTCGTCACGATCTGGAATCCCGATGCATCCTTGGGCGAAGTTAAGATCGACAACATGATCATTAAAGTTGACGTTGAGGAAAAAGAGAAAAAGGCTATGCGCACCAATTGCGACTGCTTGGATCCCGCCGGATATCTGGGCGAATTAATCAACAATAACATCGAAGTCTGGCAGACCAAAGCCTACGGCGACAATCCCAATATTATAGAAGCCATCGCCAAGGCCAACGGCGTTTTGACGCTGGATTCGCTTTTCGGCCGCGACTGGTTCGGCGTGGACACTTACTATGACATAAACCTGAAGCCCCTTAACAACACGAATGTTTTGAGCTTCACTATGATCAAGACGGGTTTGCCTTCCGGCACCTTCGACCGCGATATTCTTTATGGCAACGATCCTAAGGCTGACAGTGACTGGACGGGCGCCACAGATCTTCTGGTCGCTATCGACGCCGGGCAGATGACGGAATCCTTCCGCCTGAGAGTGGCTTTTGAAGAGCAGGTCGTGGGCAGGGAATCCTTCGAACTGAAGAACGGCGCCGCCGTAAAATATTATCACGCGGTGGACGGCGTTATGACTTCCACAGTCGTTTCCGCCGACGGTTCCGGCTACGTGACGCTGCCCGCCGGCTTGAAGGGCTATCTCGCTCTGCCTCTCAACACGACGACTTTCCAGCGCTACTGGTCCGAGAACGCCAACAATCAGATGGATCTTGGAAAAGTCGGTCAGTTCCAGCTCAGTTTGAGAGGCAGCAACAACGACCTTAATAATACGCTTTACCTTAGCAGGTTCCTGGTCGCCGGGCCGTCTTTTGCGGAGACTACGCCCGCAGGCCTTCCTTTCGCGTCTGTCAAATCGATCTGGACCTACGAGGGTCTCTGGCCCAAGAGCGCTTACTCCAGCAGCATCGTCATTTGGTACGGCGAGTTCGTAGGAAAGCTTTTGACCGGCATGGCCTTCAACTACAGAGTCGCCCAGAGGGAAGACCTGAAAGAGGCGGCCTTCACGATCATCAACGCTCTTGCTGACGCGCAGGGCGAAGACGGCTACCTTGGCGTCTTCAGAGACAGCGCCAGGTTTGCCATCGACGCCAACAACTGGGACCTTTGGGACCATTATCACGCCATTGTGGGCCTTCTGGAATGGTACAAGATGACCGGCAACGAAACGGCCTTCAACGTTGCCAAGAAAGCCATCGACCTTATCTACGACACCTTCCATGAAAGAAGCTATCTGGT
>JAFYIM010000338.1 GCA_017538635.1 bacterium | reverse complement strand
TGACGTCCGCGGCTGACAGCCTGGGCGGACAAAGTGAGCGTCTTGGATTCGCCCGGGGCAAGAGAGCCGATATCCTGGCTGAGCTGGGAGGAGCCGCTGCTGTGGCGGAGGCCTTCCGGGAGATAGTCGTTCAGGACCACGTTCCTGGCGGTGCCGTCACCGACGTTACTGATCGTAATGGTGTAAGGAACGTTCTCGCCCAAGACCGCGGTCTCGGGGCCGGTCTTCTCAATGGCGATGCGGGCTCTCACCGTCTTGGCGGCGGAGCAGGAGCAGCTCGTCGTCTGCAGGAAAGCGCAGAGCTTGAGATCGACGTCGTTGACGGAGCGGTACTGGACCTGGAAAGTCCTTTCCTCGCCCTTTTCAACGCTGCCAAGATCCCAGACGATGTTGTTGCCGGAGCGGGTGGCCTGGGGCTGCGTGCCAACGCATTCAAGTCCGTTGGCCATCGGGTGGATCACGCTGCAGGTCTGGTAGCGGTTGGCCGCTCTGAAACGGATGACGCAGACCTGGCTCTCGCCGACCTGCCACTCGCCGGGGGCCGTAACGACGATCTCGTCGGTGCCGCCGCAGGAGAAAGCTCTCGGGGCGTAAGTGCGGACCGGAGCGGGAGCGGGCTCGTCAGCGAAAGCATCGCCGTCGGCAACCGCGTTGCCGGCGAAAAGACATACCATGGCCGTCAAAGCGGCCAAACTGAAAATTTTTGTACGAATGTTCATCACGGTCTCACACACTTGTTGGATTGTTAACTAGGCACATTTTACCAAACCTCACTCCGATAAGTCAAGAAGGAGGCTAAATTGCTCACGGTTTTTTCAGCTCCGTCCCGTCCACAACGAGGGTCCAGTTGCCGCTGGGAACGATCTGGGGCTTATTGCTCCCTTTCACAAGCTTATATTCGGCCACGCAGCCGGTGTCGTTGTCTTTTAGGGTGAAGCTGTCCGTGCATCCTCCCGGGAAGAAGCGCCAGACTTCCTTGCCATCAAGGAGATAGCATGATTCGTCGGTCTTGGCCAGGCCTACGCCTGCGGCCAGGAGCCTGCCTTCTTTGTCCTCGGGATCAAGAGTTGCCTCGCGGGCCTTGACAGAGTCTTTCGTTACGTCTTCCCTTGAAGCCACCGCGGCGGAGATGTTCAGCTTTCCTTCCGCGCCTTTCGGCAGATAGACTTTGACCGTGCGGGCGGCCGCCGAATATTCCGTCTTGACAGGCTCGCCGTTGAAAAGCGCGCCCTCGAAGGAAGAAACATTGCGAATTGTGACTGTGTAGCCTCTGTCCTTCATCTGTCCCTTGAAGCTGCCTCTCTGGTCGCCTATCATAACGAAATGGCTGTTGAGCTGGCGGATGTAGCGGAAATTGGTGAAAGCGTATTCGCCCTTCTTGTAGTCAGGAGTGATGCCGTCGTCCTCATAGAGCGCGAACGATCCCTCGCCGTCGCCGTCCGTCGGGAAGATCATAAGGTCTATGGTCTCCGGCAGGTCGGCCATCCTCTTCCCCATTCTGCCCAAGGGCAGCGGCGTTCCCTTCTTCACGAAGAGCGGCATCTCCATGATGCCGCGCGAGACGAGCGCATATCCTTTGTCATAGCTTTCGCCTGTGAAGTAATCGGCCCAGCCGTCACTCGGGAAATAGACGACCTGGGAAGCGAGCCAATCGCTTCCCTTGCCGGGCTCCGTTATGGGAGCGGACAGCATATGATCGCCCAGCAAATACTCCTGGGGATTCACATAAGAATCATTGTCATTTGGATAATCGTAATACAAGGGCCTTATGAAAGGCAGGCATTCCTCGTAGAGCTTATGCGCGCCCGTGTATATATAAGGAAGAAGCTGGGAGCGCAGGACGTAACTGCTCTTAAGGGAAGGCTCGAATTCTCCCCAGAGCCAGGGGCGCCTGTCCAGGTTCACGTCGTAAGTGGAATGAAGCCTGAAGGAAGCGGTGGTGGCGCCAAACTGCAGCCAGCGGGCGTAAAGCTCTGGATCCCTTCTGCCGTAGTGGCCGCCCATGTCGTGGGACCAATAGCAGCAGCCGGCGTTGGCGGAGACTGTGTTCATGGCGATCTCGAAAGCCAGCATGGGCCAGCAGCAGCCGGTGTCGCCGGAGAATTCTATTGGGTACTTCTGGTCGCCCAGGCCTCCCCAGCGCGCAAAGGAGAGTCCCCTCTGGTCGGGCTTGTCAGTGTGCTCGTAGTAGAGCTTATTCAGCCAGGTCCAGTGCTTCAGGCCGGGAACGCCGGAAACGTAGGGATAGATGTGATCCTGCTGCCAGTCCACCCACCAGACGTCCACGCCTTCTTTTTCCAAGGGTTCGTGGGCGTATTTGAAATAGGCGTCCATATATTTCTTGTTGCCGGCCTGGAAAGGAATGATACGGCCGCCTTCGGTGCTCTCGCCCAGGGCTTTCATGAAATCCTCGTAGCACCATTCGTGGTCCCTTATGCCGTCGGCGGGGTGAACGTTAAGGGCAATATGCAGTCCTTTCTCCCTCATTTCCTTCAAGAGTTCCTCGGCGTCCGGCAGAAG
>JAFYIM010000030.1 GCA_017538635.1 bacterium | reverse complement strand
CTGGACAACGGTTTCGGTCCCCTCAGCAATCCTCTGGAACGTTTCCTGGACATAGGCTTTGAGCCTATACCGACCAACACGCCGAAAAGATCAGAGGTACGCTTCACCTACGACAATCCCTACAACGAATCGTACCCCATGCGCGAGAACCATCATCCCGGCAACGGCGAGGAAGAGATCCTGCCTTATATTCAATATTCCGCCAAATTCCACGACTACATCGTTTACACCAACACGATCTTCCTGAGCAAAAAAACTCTGAAAGTCCGTACGCGCGCCGATCTGAGAGTTTACTTCAACGGTAGCAACAGAGCGGTGGCGATGAACGTGCACTTCTATAACATGCGGGATGAAGACAAGGAAGTCGCCTTGAAACAGCTGAATGAAAAGTACAGCGTAAAGATGGAATTAAGCGATCTCGACTACTACACCTACGAGGTATCACCCGCTCCCGGTGTCCTCCTTCAGTCACATTGGAAAAGCAATTACAACTACAAACCTTCCGACAAAAACGCTCCTCCTCTCAACAGCCGCCGCTGGGAAGCTGACAATTTCTATTATCACGAAGAGGAATACCTGAAAGCTTTGGCGGAGAAAAAACTTAAAGATCCTCTTCTGGACTTGCTCTGATGACCAAACCGAAAATATACTTGAGCGGACCAATAATGGACGCCGATCATAACGGCGCCAGGGAATGGCGCGCAAAAGCCAAGGAGCTCTTAGGCGAATCTTTCGAGCTCCTCGACCCTATGCGCCGCTCCTTTATTGACCGTGCTGTGGACTCCGCCAACGAGATCGTGCGCTTCGACCTTCAGGACGTGGACGACGCCGACGTCATCCTTGTCAACTATTCCAAACCCAGCATAGGAACAGCCATGGAAGTTTTCTACGCCGGGCACGTTAAAGACAAATTCATCGTGGCCTTCTCCCCTTTCACCTATCAGGACTGCAGCCCCTGGATGGTGAAATACTGCACCAAGATCCTGCCAAGTTTGGAAGAGGCCGCCCAATACATCAACACTAACTTCGCAAAAAAATGAAAGGAATCGTACTAGCCGGCGGCGCCGGCACAAGGCTTCGCCCCCTCACTACCATAACCAGTAAGCAGCTTCTGCCTGTCTATGACAAGCCGATGGTCTATTATCCCCTGCAGACTTTGTTGGACGGCGGCATAAAGGAGATCCTCTTCATCGTCGCTCCCGAAAGAGCTGCTGACTTCATGCGCCTTCTGGGTTCCGGCAAAGACTTCGGCGCGGAATTCTCCTACAAGATCCAGGACAAGCCCGAGGGACTCGCCCAGGCTTTCATCATCGGCTCCAACTTCATCGGGACCGACGACGTCACAATGATCTTAGGCGACAACATCTTCGTCGGCAACGTGAGCTTCCTGCACGATTCCATCAAGACTTTCAAATCGGGCGCAAGAGTCTTCGCCAAAAGAGTTCCCGATCCGGAACGCTTCGGCGTCGTGGAGTTCGACAAAAACATGCAGGCCGTCACGATCGAAGAAAAACCGAAAGAGCCCAAGAGCGACTACGCCGTGACCGGGCTTTACATCTACGACAACTCCGTCGTAGAAAGAGCCGCGAACCTCAAGCCCTCCGCCAGAGGCGAACTGGAGATCACCGACCTCAACAATCTCTACCTTAAGGAAAACGCCCTGGACGTCAGCATCTACGAGGGCGAATGGCTCGACACCGGCACTTTCGATTCGCTTCTTGACGCCGGCATCATGATAAGAAACATGAAAAAATAAAAAGCAAACGATAATAAAAAAAGCCTTCCGCAAGGAAGGCTTTTTTTATTGCTCGTCTATGACTTTCGCTTTTACCGAGCCGTCCGACATCCTGACGGAAAATCTGCCTTTTTTCCTCAAGCTATCCGCTGAAACGATCGCTTCGCCCTGCTCGTCTTCTAAAATGCCGTAGCCGCGCTTAAGCACCGCCAGCGGGCCTATGGCCTCCAAAACGCTCTTGTAATTTTTGAGTTTGCTGTCATAGCGCTCAAGCTTGACGTCCATTTCCCTTTTGAAGCGCATGTCAAGGTCGTCCACTTTCTGCATGAGCGTTTCCACAATATGCGTAGGCTCCCTGAGAGCGTAATGCTTAAGCAAAGTCATAACGGCCTCGCATCTGTCGTCGAGTTCCTCAATGACCGCGTCGTTTAAGCGCTCGCTGAGGTCCAGGACCGTGCCCTGCCAATCGGCTAATGGCTGGACTACCAGTTCCGCCGCGGCGCTCGGCGTAGGGGCCCTCAGATCCGCTACGAGGTCCGCTACCGTCCAATCTGTCTCATGCCCTACTGCGGATACGGTTGGGATCTTGGAGGCCGCTATAGCCCTTGCTACGCCCTCGTCGTTGAAGCACCATAAGTCCTCCATAGAGCCTCCGCCGCGGCCTACGATCAAAACGTCTATGGGCGTATCGGGATGCTGTTCGTTGTAGAGGTTGCAATTCTCTATGGCGGCGATTATGGAAGCCGGAGCGTCCTCTCCCTGCACCAAGGCCGGAGCGAAAACCAGCCTGCAGGGGAAACGGCGGAACAAAACGTTCTTGACGTCGCGCAAAACCGAACCGGAAGCGGAGGTGACGAAGCCCACGGTCTTCGGGAAGATCGGCAGCGGCCGCTTCCTGTCCTCGGAAGTCAAGCCTTCCTCTTCCAGCTTTTTCTTCAGCGCCTCGAGCTGCAATTGTTTGGCGCCCAATCCGCAGGGCTCCATATCCTCGCAGATTATCTGATAGCGGCCGCTGGGAGGATAGATGTCCACTTTGCCCCTCACAACCACAAGCATGCCGTTTTCCGGCATGAATTTCAGGCGGCAATTAGCGTTGCGGAACATCGCAGCGTTGATCTGCGTTTTCTCGTCTTTAAGGGAAAAATAGTAGTGGCCGGAAGACTGCTTGACGAAGTTACTGACCTCCCCCACCACGTAGACGGAAGCGAAATTATCACGCAGCAAATGCTGCAGCCTCTCCGTCAGCTCGCTGACGGTCTGGGGCTTCAGCTCGTCAATTTCTTCCTCTTTTTCCGGCTCAGAAAGAGAGAACTCCCCGGGCTCTTTGAAGAGATCGAGGAGTTCTTCCTGATGTGCCTTTTTCTTTCTAGGCATAAAACATTAGTTGACAGTCTGCATCTCGATGACCAGGCCGCCGTTGGTCTTTTTCACAGGGCTGGTCTGGGGAGCGACGGGCGCAGCAGGCGCAGCGGGAGCAGTAGGTTCCGTCTGCTGAGGAGCGGTCACCTGGATCTCCATCGTCTGATTCTGAGGAGTGACAGTCACTTCGCTCTCGAAAAAGCTCGGCTGAGTCGGCTGAGTCGGCTGAACGACCGTCTCTTCCTTCACTACGACTTCGGGCTGCTGGATCTGCACAAAACCCTGTCCGTTCAGTTCGTCAAGTTCCGTCTGGGCAGCAGACAAAGCGTCGGCTTTGGCCTTCGCGACGTTGGCGGCTTCCTTGGCGGCTTTAGCTTTTGCGACAGCGGCTTTCTGAGCTTTTTCAGCTTCCTTTCTGGCAGCCTCGACTTTCTTCTGAGCGGCAGCCTTGGCATCGACCACCTCTTCCTCGACGGCTTCTTTTTCGGCAGCAGCCTCGGCTTCTATGGCGGCGGCTTCATCTTCCGCGGAGGCGAAAGCAGCCTCTTCGGCCTGGGCTTTCTTTTCAGCCTCTATGGCGGCTTGCCTTTCAGCTTCGGCTTCTTTCTCGGCTTTTATGCGGGCCAATTCCGCTTCCCTGGCTCTGGCTTTGCTTCCGGCCGTCTGGAAGGAATAGACTGCTTCGTCGAAAACGCCTTTGGCTTCATCAGCCTGGCTGGTAAGGCAGGAGAAATCCAAAGAGTAGATGTTCTCGTCTGCGCATACGAAGTATCCGTAGTGCGTAACATCGACGGTCAGGAGCGCATTCTCGGTTGAATTCTCTTTGCCTCTCCAGGAGTAAGCTACGGACGGTTCGCCGCTGATCTTCAGCAGAGCGGGCCCATCCAGGAGCGAGCCTCTGCCTTCCAGGCTTTCTTTGAGCTTCAGGGCCGTCTCGCCTTTTTCCATCTTGAAGGGCTTCAGAGCGTCGATGCGCATCTGGTTTCTAAAGCCGTTCTCCGTCGGAGACAAGGCCATAATGGTGTTCGGCATGGTGTCGTCGCCGGGCACAACGTCCCAATCGGAGGGAAGCGTAACTGAGCAGCCGTTCTCAAAATCGATGGTCCTCTGTGTCGGCGCAGAAGAGCAGGCCGCCAGAAGTATCATCGCGAAAAGTACCAAAAGAATGTTTTTCATAAGCATAAGCCTCTGATGTTGATTAGACTTCTATTATTTTACCAAAACTGCCTTGTGTTTTGTCTTTCGCCTATCAAAGAATCTGCTAAATTTAATAGCGATTAAATCCTCGGCAAAAAGAACAAATCCATTCGCTTTCAGCCTGTGCAGTGGCTATCGCCCATTCCGCGCAGCGACTAAAAGCGAGTATCTCTTTTATTGAATTAGGAAAACACGAAAACCGAATTCGCTATAGTTGTTGACTGTATTGCCGTAGCGACGGTAAGCAGAGCGGCACTCGTAGGCGTAACGGTCTATCCAGCTCCCGCCCCGAAGCACACGGTTAATACCTTCAGTACCGCCCTTCGGGTCGGTGGCCGGATCGCCGTTCCAATCTTCCCACCAATCCAGGCACCACTCACAAACGTTCCCGTGCATATCGAACAATCCCCAAGCGTTCGGCAGGTACGAGCCGACTTTGGTATGAGCAATGTATTTGCCATCATCACCTTCATCACCACCGCCATTGTGCCAATAGCGGCCTACTTCCGCCATTTCCTCACACTCATACTCGTCTGACAGATTCTTTCCGCTGTTAAGCGCCGTGGTCGTGCCCGCCCTGCAGGCAAACTCCCACTGGGCTTCCGTGGGAAGATCGAAGTTCATTCCGGTCTTGGTGCGCAGAATTCCAAAGAAAGAATCCGAGTCAACGTCATTGTTGGCTGGCCAGGCTGCGCCCTTATCCTTTCCGCGAAGCATATTATAGGAGACACGTTCCACAGGG
>JAFYIM010000029.1 GCA_017538635.1 bacterium | reverse complement strand
CGGGCGTAGTTGTTGCCTTCTTTTTCTGCGTCGTAATTCTTATCCTTGCGGCATCGCTCATGGCCTTGTCATCCAGCATAGACAAAGTGAAGGATTACCTCGAGAACGGCAGCGAGAAAGAAGAGGTCGTATCTTCTGACGCTTCCAAAAACAAGGTCGTCAAGATCGAAATAAAAGGCGCTATATCTTTTCTTGAGAACAAAAGCTCTTTCTGGGGAAAAAATACCGGATCGGCCGAGGAAGTCATAGACGACATCAGGCACGCCAGGGAAGACAAGGACGTCAGAGGATTGCTCCTCGTGGTTGACAGTCCGGGCGGCGAAATTACCGCCTGCGACTTCATCGACCAGGAGGTTAAAAAATTCCGCTCCTCTTCTTCCAACCGCTATGTGGTCGCTTATATGCGGGGCGTAGCCGCTTCCGGCGGCTATTACGTCTCCGCCCACGCCGATAAGATCGTCATCACCCCGACAACCATCACCGGCTCCATCGGAGTCATGATGGAAGGCCTCAATTATCAGGAAGCGGCGGAAAAACTGGGCGTCAAGAGCATGAGCTTCACCTCCGGGCCCATGAAGGATATGCTGAATCCTATGAAGGGCGTTTCGGAAGCCGTCTCCAACGTCGTGCAGGCGACCATTAACGAACTGTACGACCAGTTCGTCAATGTCATAGCCGACGGCAGGCACATGCCGCCTGAAAAAGTGAGGGAATTGGCCGACGGCAGGATCTACACCGCCAAGCAGTCAGTTGCCAACGGGCTGACCGACCGAATTGGCTACATGGAGGAAGTGAAGGAAGCTTTCAGGGAGCTCGGTCTTGCCGATTACGAACTCGTCGAGTATGAGGAAGAGGAGGGAGTGGTCGATATGCTGAAGAAAGCCTTCTCGACCTTTAGCGGGTTTAAGCCTGAAATAAAACTGCCGGAATCTTCCTGGCGTCTGAGATACTCTTCGCCCTTTATGAAGGAATGAGCATGAGAATATTTTTGATCATTTTTGTTTGCGCTGTTTCGCTCTTCGCCGCCCAGACGGAAAGTTCCAATATTTTCGGGGAAAAGGAGCCGGTGGCGAAAGCCTTCAGCGAGATCTCGGAAAGATTGGCTTTCCTTGAGTGCCTGGACCTGACCTATACCTCGATGGTCCACTCTCTGCAGGGCGACGTCATCCAATCCGGCAGCATAATCCAGGAGCCGCCCTACCGTTTCAGGAGCGAAGTTTACACGCACGCCATGGAAGGGATCACAAGGTCCCATGAACTGACGATCTCAAACGGCACCAACGGCTGGGAAATTTCCATTGCGCCGAACGGCAAGACCGTGGCGGTCTCTTTCTGGACGCTCGCGTCTATGGGCGATATTTTTTATTCCTTCCTGGAGCGCGCTACGCCGTACCTTATCACGCCGGCGAAGACCAATTCCTACGAAGGGCTGCGCTACAACTACATCTTCACCAAGGTTAAGAAAGCTTCTGACGGCTGGGAATTCGAAGGCAACATAAGGCACGACTCCGACATGCTCAAAGGCATCGCCAAACAGGCCGCCGCCATGGGTCCCCAGGGATTTTCCAACTTCGTGCCCGACAGGGTCACCATGAAGATCACGAACGACGGCATCGTGAAAGATTTCAGGCGCTACAACCTCTACGGCAACCTGCTCTCCATGATGACGCTGAAGCGCGCCCTCGTCAACACCTACGTTGACAACAAGCTCTTCTACTACACGCCGCCGCAGGGAGTCTTTTTGTCGAACTTAGACATCCTTCAGGAACTGCCAAGCATGTATGTGAACCATTCGCTCCTGGGCAAGAAGGCTCCCGACATCAAGGTCAATTATCTTTCCGGCAAGGACAAAATAATAAAGCCCGGCGCCAAGGGCGTGATCGTTCTGACTTTCTTCGCGAGCTGGAGCCAGCTTTGCCGCGAATATATGGTCGTCATAGACAAGCTCCATTCCAAATACGCCGGGACCGGAGTGCAGTTCGTAAACGTCTCCGACCAGCCGGACATGAAGACGCTTCTGGCTTTCCAAAGGGGATTGGACACTATCATCTATTCCGATCCCGACCGAGCGCTTGTTAAGACTTACGACATCGACAACATTCCCAAGACCTTCATCATTGATAAGGCCGGCATAGTCCGCTACGTCATGGAAGGCTTCAACACCGCTTCCGAAGTTGAGCTTGGCAAACGCATCGACGAGTTGAAGGAAGAGAAGCTTGATAAGGAAACGGAAACCAAGAAGTAATGGCGGAGAAGAAAGTCAACATAAAATTGATCGCCTTCTTGGCGCTCATAGGCCTCATTGTCGCGATGATCGCATCTCCTTGGGTCTATAGGGTGACGAGCCAACTTGACCTTACCAAGGCTTTCATTTTCCGCAAGGTCTTCAACAGGGTCTTTCTTGTTTCCGAAGTTCTT
>JAFYIM010000028.1 GCA_017538635.1 bacterium | reverse complement strand
GCTATGCTCAGAAAAAACTGTTGCAACGCCGCCTTTGTTTCGTTTGAAAATAATCAACGGGACAGCAAACGCCGGTATGGCCATCGCCAAGACCATAAGAGAAGACTTAACTGTTTTTTTGAGGAAGTTGTCTTCGGCGGTCTCTGCGAAAAACCTGTAAAGCAGTATAAGGCATAAAGCGATATTGCTTGCGGCAAAATAGATCCAAAATCCGTAATGAGTCAGCATTCCGCACAAACCGCTTACCAGATATATCAAGTGATACTTTACTTGGGCTTTACAAAATGCGGGATTTGAAAGAATACCTATTGACGCCCAAAGACAAATGATCACCCATATCAGCATAAAGGGATAATAGCGTCCGTCCTGAGAATAATAGACCATATAAGCGGATGTGGCGCAAAGCAAAGAGGCGTATAAACTGGTGAACTTGTCAGAAATCCTCTTGACGGCAAAATAAACGAGCGCCACTAGAAGCGTCCCGTAGATGACGTTGGGAAGACGCAATTCAAAAGGCGTAAGATAAGACTTGGGATGGAAGAAGACCAATACTGAAGTGTAACACTTCATCATAAAACTGAAGAGCAGCGTAGTCCTGGTATGGCCTTTTAACCACAAGCCCTTTAAAGTATAAAAAGCGCCGTCTTCCGTGAAATACTCATCCACCCAGAGGTCTTTGACCCCCACATTGTGTATTCTAAGCCAAAAAGCCAAAGCTACGATAGCGAGCAGCAGAAGCAAAACAAAGGCGTTCCGCTTTTCGTAGAAGAATTTCAGTATTTTGTCGGCTTTCATGCTACTTTATCTGGAGTTGGTGATTTTTGACCAGTTCGGTTGTTTCCTTGAATTGGCTCTGGGAGACAGGATAGGGAGACTTATAGTTGTTTTTGGGCTGACTGCCGGAAAGATTGAATTCCATTGATCTAAGGTCATAGGAGCTTCTCATCTGGAGGTCCATGGAAATAACCGGAATGTTGTCGTCGGTGATAGAGCCGGCGATCTTGTGAGAACCGCTTTTAAAGTTCGCGGAAACCGTCATCCAGCCCGTGTTGGGTATAGTCGTGAAATGAGGGCTTATAATCTTACCGTTGTCCTTCAATGTCATTTTGGCCGTGGAAGCGTTAAAAGTCCAGATAAGTTTTGCGGAAGCTCCCTCGGGGACCTCGATCTCCAGATCGAAGGAATCAGCCTGGGCTTCGAAAGGTTTCGTTATCTTGACGCGGGGAATATCTGTTCCTTCCGGACGGTCGAACTGCCAGAGCTTGCCGGAAATCTTTTTAATGTTCTTAAGAGCGGAAAGATCCTTTATTTTGCCGGGGAGATAGACATATATGGGATTGGGATCCGCACTGTCGTAATTGACGACAAGTGTAGGAGCGCTGTTAGTGGAAGACTGATAGTCGCAGCGGAGGTTTATGAAAGTCGGCTCTTTGAAGTCTTTCAATTCCGCCGATTCGACGATAAGGACGCTCTCGGCTGGAATATTGATTTTTGGATAAAGCTTCGTATCGTAAACCGCATGGTAAGGGTAGGAAACCTTATAGTAGGCGGAAGCGATGCCTAGTTCCTCAAGGGAAACGCTCGTATCCAGGAAGCTGGGATTGCGGAGCGATACGTAAACATTGCCTTTTTGATCGAAGCCTTTGAATCCGTACAGTTCGTTTTTCTTCGGGTCGCCCAGGATCATTTCGGAATTGAGCATTAGTTCGTCGTGTTCCTTGGCCCAGTTAAGTCCCCTTGCGAGAATCTCGCTTCTCTTTTTATCCAGCTTTATATGATTTACAAAGATCTCCCTTATCGCCGTTCCCCTGCCAAGGTAGTTCATGACATAATCGGCCCACTGCTCGTCGTTGGCCCAGGGGCCCACGGAATTTATAATACCGTCGATCATTCCGTGGGTCATAAGAGCGTAAAGCGGGAAAAAGGTCTCGTCCTCTACCAGGATCTTATGCAGTTTCCCGTCGCGATAGTTCATTTCAGAACCGGGCTTATACGTCACAGGTTTTTTTCTGTCGTAATCAATATCCCCGCCTCCCATCCAGAGGATGTGCGCGAATTTTAGCCACCACGGGCTTATGTTAATGCCTGTGGTTACCGACTGATAGATGTCAGGGTTTAATTTCCTCTCGTGATCTAAAAGCCTGGCCGTCTGCTTAAGGTTAACTTCGGTGCTGTGGCTGAAATTGCGCAGATGTCTGTGGCCGGGCATCGTGCAGACGAAAAAGTTGAAATCGTGTTTGAAGAAAGACACCTTGTCCTTTTCTATAACGTCCGTCAGGCGCTGGGAAAGAGCGGGAAAATAGTTGCTTCCGGACAGGCAGAAAAACTTCTTGCTGGCGTTTTCAAAAGCGTATTTTTCAATAAGATTCGTGACGTTGAGATACAAGCCGGAATAAGGCAGCCAAAGGCCGAGCTTGGAATCGCGGAGAGCCAGATCGTCGGAGAGTTCCCTTAAACCGTTGGGAAAATTGTTCGTGGAGGTGCCGTATAAGCTGTTCTTGTCAAACCAGCCGTCGTCTATCACGCAGTAGTCAAGCTTTGCGCCAAAATCGTTCAGTTTGTCCGCCAATTTGACAAAATTGGTGAAAATGTTCTGAACCGTCAGATCCTTGTCCCTCAGATCGTACCAGGTGTTGTACAAAGTGGTGAACCTGGGAGGCAGGATAAGCGTGCTAAGATATTCTTTGAGCGCCTTCCTGGGATCGTCGCCGAATCCTATAACGACGCTGTCGGAGGTCCAGCTGTCGCCGCAGTTCAAATAAACCGAAGGATACTGCTGCAGCTGCAGCGAGTTTTTGTTTACGGTCGCGTTGAACCAGGGCGTTACGCCGGAAAAGAACCATTTGTCAGAGATAAAAACCGGAAGCCCAAGACCTCCTCCCGACAAAGTCCCGCTGACCGTCCAGTTCCCCAAAGAGACATCTTCCAAAACCAGCTCTTTTTCATAGTTGCTTTTAACAGAAAGCGAGCGATGAATAAGTTTTTCCTTCGGGTCATAGGAAAAGACGAGATTCAATTCGAGTTTGAAAGGCACGTAAAAGAACTTGAAGGTGGTTTTGTCCTTTTGCTTGCTGTATTCGATAGGAAGACACTTATCAGGAGTGACGATCTTAACGGATCGGCAGCCGAAAACGTCGCCCTTCTTGGTCTTCATCCAGCCCAGGTCGTCGCTGTCCCCTATCTTTATTAAAAACTCCTCGCCATCCAAAGGAAGCTGATCGTTGCTCTTGATGTTCCAAAGAGACACGCTGCGGGGCACCCCGTTGGTAACTTGCAGCTCCCATTCCAGATCCTTGTTTCTGACTGTGTAGCAGCCGTCTTTCAAGTCGGAAGAACCGTAGCTAAATGAATTGATCAAATAGCATAAGGCGGCCAGCGGCACAAGCCAGATCAGAACTAAAAAAAGGATCCTTTTTTTAGGCATTGGAATTCAAGCGCCAATGAAGCAAAAAAAGGGAATGAAAACCATTCCCTTATTTTTCAGTTACGTCAACCAACACCGCATCGGTGTAATAGTATTTGCCGTCGCCCTGGCAGGACAAATAGACTATGTATTTTCCGTCTTTTTCCGCCTTGAATTCTTTGGAGAATTCTCTCCAGTTCTTGGAAGGATAAAAATAGAAATAGCTTTCTTCGTCCGTGTCATGGTTTCTGAAGATAGCGAAAGCGCCTTCTTTTTCTCCCTTCGCCTTGAAGGTCAGTTTGTAAACATGGCCGGCTTCCGTTTCAACGCCCTGCCAGATCCTGGACTGTTTTGCTTTCGTGCCGTCGATCTCGATGAAACTGCCGTTTTCGTCTTTCAAGAATTTGACGTTTTCATGAGATTGCCAATTGTTTTTCTTTTCGCTGAAATCGCCGTTGGAAAGCAAGTTTTTGACAGACTGTTCGGCTTCCTTGGCCTCTTCTTTCACTTCTTCCTCAACTTTCTGGATTGCTTCAGTGATCTTGGCTTCAACTTCGCCAGCCTTCGCTTCGACTTCCTGCTCCAAATTCTTTACGGCCTCTTCGACTTTGGCCGTTTGTTCAGTTACGGCTTTGGGCTGCTCTTTGGTCTGGGGAGCCTGAGTTTTCTGCTGGCAGGCGATAACGGCAATGAGGGCTACGGTTATGGTAGCGGAAAGGATGATGTGGTGTTTGATAGTCATAATATTGTTCCTTATAGGTTGGATATTGCTTCGTCAATGACTTTGAAAGCCAGGGTTAGTTCCTCGTCGGTCAGAAGAGCTGAGGGGAGGAAACGGAGAACTACGTTGTGAGTGCAGTTGCAAAGGACGTTTTTGGTTAAGCAGTAAGCGGAGACCGGGGCTCCGGGTTTGGTAAGCTCGATGCCGTAGATGGCGCCGAGGCCGCGGTATTCTTTTATCTTGTCTGGATACTTGGCTTTTAGGGCTTTGGCTTTTTCGTCGAACTTGGTTTTAAGATTTTTGGCCTTGGTAAGGAGGTCTTCCTCTTCAATAGTCTTGAAAGTGGCTATTGAAGCAGCGCAGACTAGCGGGTTGCCACCGTAGGTGGATCCGTGGTAGCCGGGCTGCATAAGGTCGGCTATTTCTGGTTTGGCGACGATCATGCCGATAGGAGCGCCGGAACCGGCGATCTTGGCGACAGCCATAATATCCGGAGTGATTTGGAAGTTTTGGTAGCCGAACCATTCGCCGGTGCGGCCCACGCCGGTTTGGACTTCGTCTGCGATGAGGAGGCAGTTTCTGTCGGTGCAGAGCTGCCTGAGCTGCTGCATGTATTCTTTTGTTGGAATATTGACGCCGCCCTCGCCCTGGACTGGTTCGAGGATAACTGCTACGGTCTCGTCATCGATAGCTTCTTCCATAGCCTTGATGTCGTTGTAAGGGACGTAGGAGAAGCCGGGGACTAAGGGAGTGAAGGGCGCCTGGTACTTTTCCTGGGCCGTGGCGGTTAAAGCGCCGAAGGTCCTGCCATGAAAAGAATTTGTGGTGGTGACGAATTTGTATTTCGTTTTTGTTTGGTGCTTGCCCCAGTTTCTTGCGACCTTCATGGAGCCTTCAATGGCTTCCGCGCCGGAATTGCAGAAGAAGATCTTACCGGGGAAAGAATGCTTGATGACGAGTTCAGCCAGTTCAGGCTGAAGTTCGTTGTAATAGTTGTTCGGGAGATGAATGAGCTTAGCTGCCTGTTCCTGGATCGCCTTTACAACATTTGGATGGCAGTGGCCTAAGAGACCTGTTCCCCAACCGGGGAAAAGGTCAAGATATTTGTTCCCTTCTTCGTCGAAGACCCAGGAGCCCTGGCCTTTTACAAAGGCGGGCTTGACCCTTGTGTAGGTCTTCATTATGTATTTGTCGTAATTAGAGTATATGTCCATTTTCTTGCTTAGTCTTGGAGGAATTGGGTGCCTATGCCGCGGTCGGTGAAGATCTCGAGGAGGAGGCTGTGAGGAATGTCGCCGCCTACGATGTGGGTGGTTTTGACGTTGTTTTTCATCGCTTCAAGGCAGGCTTCGACTTTGGGGATCATGCCGCCTTTGATGACGCCTTCTTTGGTCAGTTGCTTGATCTCGGAGGTGTGGACGGTGGAGATTAGGGTTTTGGGATCTGAAGGGTCTCTGAGGAGGCCGGGAACGTTGGTAAGGAAAACGAGCTTCTCGGCAGAAAGGCAGCCGGCTATCTCAGAGGCCGCGATATCGGCGTTGACATTGTAGGCGTGGCCTTTCTGGTCTCTTCCTATAGGAGCGACGACCGGAACGGCGCCGTTCATGATGGTTTCGAAGATCCTTCTGGGATTGATCCTTCTAACTTTTCCGACATAGCCCCAGTCGAAAGGTTCGCCGTTGTCGTCTGTGCCTTTAAGTTTGTCGACGCAGATGGTGTGGGTGTGTTTGGCGACTAAGGGCTCGGCCGGGCAGCCGAGCTTTATAAGAGCTTTTACTAGTTGGGCGTTGACTTGGTTGGCAAGGACGTCTTCGACGACCTGCATGGTTCTTTCGTCGGTAACACGGAGGCCTTTTACAAAGTTGGGGGCTATTCCCTCTTTCTCCATGGCTTTTGAGATGTGCTTGCCGCCGCCGTGGACGACTACGGGGCACATGCCTACGGCGCGCATGAAGGCGATGTCTTTGAGAATGCCTTCGTCAACGCCCTGTTCGGCCATAGTGGATCCGCCGTATTTGATGACTACGATGCGGTTCTTGAACTTCTGGATGTAGGGTAAGGCCTCGATGAGGACTTCGGTCTTTTTAATAGCTTCTTGCATTGTTTTTATATTATTTTTCTTTATATATTTAACATTGTATCAAAAAAGGGCTTGTCCTCATTTCGAACGTTTTTCCAGCTTGTAGAAGCCGAAATTGTAGAGGGCGGCGTAGCCTTCCGGTTTTACAGTTACGTGGAACTTTACTTTTTGCGGTTTTTTGAAGGTTAGGTTGTGGAATCGTGGGAAGATAGGGTTGGTGATCTCGGCGCGGTAAATGTCAATGTTCACATCGTCCGATTTGATGGTGAAGTGTCCCCCGTTGTAGAAACCGTGAGTCTTGAAGGCAAGAGCGTAGGTGCCCTTTTCTGGGATGTCGATCGTTTGGGATAGGACTAGAGCGACAGAATAATCGTTGGTGATGTTTAAGTACGTTGTATTGTTGGTGGTGAGGACGGATATGTCCATATAATCCCTGTTGATCTCACTGGTTGTCCAGTCCCTTAATTCGTTTTCAAAATCGCCGTTCCTAAGGTAGTTGTTGGCGAAGTAGAGGCGGTCAATGTGAGTTTTGATGGGAAGATTGTTTTTCTCCCTGAAACCGTCTATAAGGGCTATGAGAAGGTTGTTTTCAAGGGTTGGATCTAGTTTCGCTTTGGTTTTGTAGAGGGAGTAGCCGGCAGAGTCGGCTAACTTTTCTAGTATCTCGTTGTCTTTTGCTTTGGCGGTGTTGCGGTGGAAGAGAGCGAAAGCATAGCCGTCATAGATGTAATTGCCGGAGTATTGGCTTTCGATTTGATGAGCGCCGATGATCTTCCAGTCGGAATTATAAACTCTCTGGTAGTATTTTAAAGCTTCGAGTCCTTCTTCGTAGGAAACGATAATATCGTTGGGTTGAACGAGGCCGTTCAGAGTTTTTGTCAAGG
>JAFYIM010000337.1 GCA_017538635.1 bacterium | reverse complement strand
TCTTAGACGACGGCATGCAGCACTTAAGAATGCGCCGCCAGAAAGACATCGTCCTTGTTGACGCCAACTGTCCCTTCGGCTACGAAAGGATCCTGCCCGCCGGCCTCCTAAGGGAGCCCATAGAAGGCTTGGAAAGGGCCGACCACATCTTCATTACGAAATCCGAAAACTTGACGGAAGAGAAATACGAGGATCTCGTTGCCGACATCCGCCTCTACAACAAAGAGGCCGACATCCTGACCTGCCAGTACGAGCCCGACAAACTAATCAGCGTCCACACCGACAAGGAATCTCCCGTCTCCCTTCTCAAGGACCTTCCCATCATGGTCGTGACCGGCATCGCCCAGCCCGAAGGCTTCGTCAATATCCTGGAAAAGAACGGTGCCAAAATAAACGCCAAGCGCTTCTTCGCCGACCACCACCGCTTCATGCGCTATGAGATAGAGAAGATCTACGAGACCGCCAAAAACTTCGACTGCCAGGCCATTCTCGTCACCGAAAAAGACGCCGTGCGCTTTTCAAAGCGCGCCGGATTAGAATTAAATCCCCCTCCCGTTTACTACCTCAAGGTCTCCCTCAACATCAAAACCGGCAAAGAAAACTTTGTCCACATGGTGGAAGAGATCTGCAGCCGGTAGAAGTTTTCCGGATAAAAAAACCGCCGGAGAAAATCTCCGGCGGAAAAAGATGGTACGCCCGAAGGGACTCGAACCCCTAACCTTCTGGTCCGTAGCCAAACGCTCTATCCAATTGAGCCACGGGCGCGTTTTTCAAAATCAAATTGTGCGAGATATGTTAGCACTTCTTAGTTTGAAAGTCAAACAGGGCGGTGCGGCGCGGCTTGATTTTTGGTAAAATACCTCATTATGAGGGCTATTTTACTTACACTTGCGATTATGTCAACTATGACTATCACGGCTGCCGCGGAGCCAATCGGCGACGAGTGGCAGAACAATCAGAAGCTTTCTTTTGGCAGAGAGCAGACACGGGCTTCTTTCGCACCCTTTTCCACGCTTGAAAAGGCGCTTGAGATATTGCCCAAATTTTCCGACAGAATGGTGTCGCTTAATTCCGAAACGGCCTGGCGCTTCAACTGGGCGAAGGATCCGGAGTCTAGGCCGGCGGATTTTTACAAGCCGGACTTTGACGTTTCAGATTGGCCCGTTATCAAGGTGCCCTGCTCCTGGCAGGCTATGGGCGCCAACGGCAAAGGCGGCTGGGGAACGGCTCTCTACACGAACATACGTTATCCCTTCGCCGTTGACAGGCCGGGCGGATCAAGCGTCATGGGGGAACCGCCTAAAAATTACACCAACTATTCCGCGCGCAATCCCGTCGGCAGCTACCGCAGGGATTTCGAACTTCCGGAGGGCTGGGAAGGAGACCGCGTCTTTTTGAAATTCGACGGCGTGGACAGTTTCTTCTATCTCTGGGTGAACGGACATTACGTTGGTTTCTCTAAAAACAGCCGCACGCCCGCGGAATTCGAGGTGACGCAGTTCGTTAAACCCGGCTCCAATATGGTGGCGCTGGAAGTGTACCGCTATTCGGACGGCAGTTATCTCGAGGACCAGGACATGTTCAGGCTTTCGGGGATCTTCCGCAACACCTGGCTGGTGCGCCGGCCGAAGGAAATGATCCGCGATTTCTTTGCTAAGGCCGCGCCGGTCAAGGAGGGCGATTTTAATGGTGATTGGCAATTGACGGTGGATTGCGAAGGAGACGTTGAGGTCTATTTGTACACATTCGACAACAAACAGATTTATTGCGGCAAAGAAAAGAGCTTTGTGGTGGAGAAGCCTCGGCTTTGGAGCGCAGAGGAGTCAAACTGCTACAAAATTGTTTTGGGGAACGGATCCGAATTCGTATCAACGCTGTTCGGCTTCCGCGTGAGCGAGATCAAAGAGGGAAGATATTTCTTCAACGGAAAGAAAATAAAACTGAAGGGTGCGAACCGTCACGAGACGCATCCGATGTACGGGCACTATGTGCCGCCGGAAATGCTTGAATTCGACATCGGTGAACTGAAGGCGGCGAACTGCAACTGCGTGCGCAATTCCCATTATCCTCAGGACGATTATTGGTATTACCTCTGCGACACAAAAGGTATTTACCTTGTGGACGAATCCAACGTGGAATCCCACGGCTACGGCTACGGCGAAAACTCGCTCTCGCATTGCAAGGAATGGGAGCTGGCGACGGTGGACCGCAACCTGGCCACGGTGGAAAGGAACAAGAACCATCCCTCCGTCATAGTTTGGAGTCTCGGCAACGAAGCGGGCCCGGGCGAAAATTTCGCCGCGGCTGCGGCGGCCATAAAAAAACGCGACACCACGCGTCCCATCCACTACGAGCGGGACTGGTCCTGCGCCGACCTTGAAAGCTGCATGTACCCAAGCGTCGAGTGGGTGCAAAAGAAGGCCGCAGACAAAGGCGCTAAGAAGCCCTTTTACATCTGCGAATACGCCCACAATCTGATGAACGCCATGGGCAACCTCAAGGACTACCAGGACGCCATAGAAAGCTCGGACGTTATCATGGGCGCGACGATCTGGGACTGGGTGGACCAGGGGCTGTATCTGGACAAGAACGGGAAGCGCCTCATCGCCTTCGGCGGAGATTTCGGAGACCATCCCAACGACGGACAGTTCGTGATGGACGGCTGCGTATTGTCAGACCGCACGCGGAAACCCTGCTGGTATGAGATCCGCCACGTTTTCCAAAATTTTGCGGCCTTCGCCACTAACGATCTCGGCAAGGTTGCGCTGAAAAACAAAAATTATTTCGTCGATTCGAAAGACGTGACCTTTAAGTGGATCGCTTTGCGAAACGGGAATAAGGAGGCGGAAGGAGAGTTCCCCTTTGAGGAACCGCTCGGCCCCGGCGAAACAAAGATCGTTAGGAGGCCTCCTGTTCTGGACGATCTTCTTTACGAGGGCGGCGAGGTCTCTTTGCTAATTAAATTCCTGAAGGGGGAGAACGGCATTGCTTCCGATCAGATCGATTATCCCGTGCGCAAATTTATTGGCCTGCCGAAGTGCGAGGGCGCGCCTTCCTTTGAAAACACGCCGGAAGAATATATATTCCAGGCTCCGGGCATTCGCTATGCGTTCAGCAAAAAAACCGGCGCGCTTACATCCGTCAAGACCGGCGAAAAATCAGACAGGGAATGGCTAAGAGCGCCCATGGCGCTGGACGTTTTCCGAGCTCCGAGCTCCAACGAAGTGTGGACCGGCGAGGACCTGGCGAAACTGGGTCTGATAGAGCCCAAGTCGGAACTGAAGGCAATTTCCGAGCCTGTTCCTGAAAAAGACGGTCTTTCCTTCACCACGGCGGTCTCTTGGAGAGGCAATCGCAGTTTGGAACTCAAAAACTACAGCAAGGTGAAAGCCAAACTCGTTGACTGCGGCGAAGCGGAAAACGATGTCGTTTTCGAAATTACGACCAAGTGGACGGTCCGGGGAGACGGCAGGCTGATTTGTGAAAGCGAGATCAAACCTTCCGGCGAGCGCGTTGAGCTCGCCAGGATCGGCTATCACTTCGTTTTGGACGCCGAGGATCCTGCGGTCGAATATTTCGGCGCGGGGCCTTTCGAGAATTACCGCGACAGAAAGTCGGGGGCGTTCCTCGGGCGTTATTCGGCGAAAGC
>JAFYIM010000027.1 GCA_017538635.1 bacterium | reverse complement strand
GTCAGCCTGTCTATGGTGTCGTCATCGACCAAAGCGATCCTGAAAAGTCTTTTTAAGGATTCGTAGCTCTTCTGCTCAGCCCAGGCGGAGATGTTGATGAGGCTCGCCTCGTCCATCGGGCCAAGGCCTTTCTGGCCGAACTCATCCTGGTATTTGACAGTGAAATTGCCGTCGCCCAAAGGATAGCAGAGGAAAATCTCCTCGAAGCGTTTCAGAGTCTCGGCGTCCTCGGGAAGATCGGCCCTGGGTGATAGTTTTCCCGACATGGATTCCCTGCGCATTTCCGCGATGCAGCGGTAGATCCCGGCCTTGGCCAGGTAATAGGCCTTGACATCGTCAACGTAGTTCCTGGCCAGGCGCATCTCCGTCTGGATAGAATATACATAGGCCGTGGTCAGGGTGATGAGGAAGAAGAGAATGAAACAGACCATCACCAGGATAACGCCCTTCGGTCTTTTGACGCTCTTATTTGTCACTGCATCATCATGTTCATGTCCAGCATCGGCAGAAGCATCGCCAAAATTATGAGCGTCACTACGCCGGCCAGACATACGATAATAAGGGGTTCCAAAGTGGACGTGGCGGCCTTCAGGGCGCGCTTGGTCTGCTTTTCATAGCTCTCCGCGATACGCCCAAGCATCTGTCCCAGACGCCCGGACTCCTCGCCCACCGAGATCATGTGGATGACGACAGGCGGAAAGACGCCGGAAGCTCTCAAAGGTTTGGCGATCCTTTCGCCCTCCTTAACGTTCTTGGCCACTGAATCGAGGGCGTCCTCTATAACGACGTTGCCGGCCGTGTCCTTCGAGATGTTCAGTGCGGAAAGGATCGGGATGCCGCCGTCCACCAGCGTTCCGAAGGTCCTTGAGAAACGCGCGATGGAGATCGCTTTCGTCAAGGGGCCGAGGAAAGGCAGCTTGAATTTCAATCTGTCCATCATGACCTTGGCCTGCCTGGTTTGCAGCCATTTCTTGATCAGAGCCACGGCGACGAAAATAAGGGCCAGGACCAGCCACCAATAAACGACCAAAAAGTCGGAGACGTCGATCAAAGCCTGGGTGATGGTCGGCAATTCCGCGTTGAAGTCCTTGTAGATGGCCTTGAACCTAGGGATAGCGAAGATCATCAAAGCCGCCACGGCGAGGCCCATGATGCAGCTTAAGACCACGGGATAGACCATGGCGGCTTTGACGTTCGATACGGTTTCATGCTCGTCTTCCGTAAAATCGGCAAGCCTCAGGAGCGACTGCTCCAGAACGCCGCCGGTCTCGCCGGCCCTCACCATGCTGACCGCCAGGTTGGAGAAACACTGGGGATGGTCGGCCAGAGCGTCGGCCAAGGTCGAACCGGCCTGGACTTTGTCCTTGATGGCTTGTAAGATCTCCTTGAAAGCCGGGTCGTCCTCCTGCTCAAGAAGAGCGGAAAGCGACCTTACCAAAGGCAGCTTGGCCTGAGTAAGCGTTGACATCTGTCTCAGGAAGTCGACAACTTTCTCATGCTTCACTTTCCTTCGCCTTTTGGGCAGTTCCACTCTGACCGCCGCCTCGGCCACAGCGTCGCCTTCATAGAGCTTCGTGATGAAGATATGGCGGCTCTGAAGCTGCGTTTTGGCTTCGGAGATGGAATTGCAGATCAAAGTCCCATTGGTCGGCTGACCTTGGGCGTTCAAGCCTTCATAGGAAAAAGACGGCATAAAACTTCTTTGCTGGTTAGATTATTTTTTCTGTTCCAGCGCCAGCGTCTTGGTCGTGGCGTCGCAGACAGCGGAGGGGCCCCAGTACTGGATGGCGCCCGGATCCTGGTAGGATTCCGTAACGGCCCATTCGTTTCTCATTGCGGCCAAAGTCTTGAAGGGTTTGCCCTTCAGATCGACCAGGGCTTTCCTGATGACGGGTTTGTCCTTGCCGTGACGATGCTCCATGTTCATCATCATGGTCAGGGGCACGCCGCCCGGCACCCACTTCTCGGCGGGAGCGGCCAGGTTCTTAAGCGTGGACATGTAGCCGTTGGCGCCGGACGCGATAAGAGCGGCGGCGTTGAAGCCCAAGCCGTAGCAATAGTCGGCGTCAAAGTTGGAAGGAGAGGCGCAGCGGCCTTCGTAACCGAAGAAGTGCGAGAGGGCGCTGAACTTGCCGGTGTATTTGCCGGCTTTCTTGAGATCTCTCAAAGCGTCGCCGACCAAGTCTATAAGAAGCTTGTCGGTCTCAATGCGGGAGACCTGGACGTTGCCGTGCGGGTCTCTGTCCATAAGAAGCTGGCTCTGGATGAGAATGGGAAGACTGGAGAAGACCTGGGAGGAAGCAGGGGTCAAATTCTTGTTGACGAACTGAAGCTTGTCGTCCATAGAGAAGGAGGCGAAATCATCCTTGCCTGCCAAAAGGTCGTTCAGCTCGGCGATCAGCGTCTTGACTTCCGGGATGAATTCGATCAGGCCTTCCGGAATGACGATGACGCCGAAGTTCTTCTTCATCTCGGCTCTTCTGACGACCGCGTCGGTCACGGTCTTGACGACCTGACTTAGCGTCATCTTCTTCTCGGCGATCTCTTCGCTGATGAAGGTGACGTTCGGCTGAGTCTGCAAGGCGACTTCCAGAGTGATGTGGCTGGCGCTGCGGCCCATCAGTTTGATGAAGTGCCAGTACTTCTTGGCGGAGTTGGCGTCGCGGCAGATGTTGCCGACCAGCTCGGAATAGACTTTGCTGGCGGTGTCGAAACCGAAGGATGTGCCGATCTCGCTGTTCTTAAGGTCGCCGTCGATGGTCTTGGGCACGCCGATCACGGTGATGGGAGAGTTGTGGGCGGCGATGTATTCCGCCAGCATGCAGGCGTTGGTGTTGGAGTCGTCGCCGCCGACGATGACGAGGGCGTCGAGCTTATGAGCCTGCATGGTGGAGAGAGCGCTCTCGAACTGCTCTTCCGTTTCCAGTTTCGTTCTGCCGCTTCCAATGATGTCGAAGCCGCCGGTGTTGCGGTAATCCTTGACGAAGGCCGGAGTGAGATTGACGAATTTGTTTTCGATCAAACCGGATGGCCCGCCCAGGAAGCCTATGAGATTGCTTTTCGGAGAGGAGGCCTTGATGCCGTCAAGAATGCCGGAAACGACATTGTGGCCGCCGGGGGCCTGGCCGCCGGACAAAACGACGCCGACGTTGAAGGCTTTCTTCGAGGCTTTCTTCGCCTTGGCGAAAGTGAGAGTCGGTTTGCCGTAGATGTGCGGGAAAAGCTTCTTGATCTCCGCGGCGTTGGCCACGGACTTGGTCGTCTTCACGACCGGTTTGGCTTCGATTTGCAGTCCGGCTTTCTTAAGGAGGGCCGGCAGTTTCGGCTGATACTTAGCGCGATTTAAGGTGAAACTGGATTTTGTCATACCGTATGTCCTGAATTAATTGGTTAATATGTTTTTTGTTTTGCAATCAATTTCATTTGGCTTCGCTCTCCGGCACGATGTCGCCCAACCCGAGCTGCGTAAGGTTCGGCACGATCTTGTACATGGCGACAAGGGCGCGCAGCGCCTTGACGCCTTCCTCAAGATCTTTCCTGTTCGTCAGGAAATCCCTGATCTTATCGGCTTCGGAACGAATGACGTTGTGGTTTATGGAGGAGACGGTCGTGTTCTCCAGGAGCGAATTCATTTCCGAGAGCGCGTACTGCTGGCGCCAGTCGACCACGTTCATGTATTTCTCAAAACTTTCCTGAGCGTTTTTCAGAAGCGTCAGTTTTTCCGTCAGCTGCTGATGACCGTCCACTATGCTGGGCGTCGGATTTTTCTGCCTGATCGTGGCGAGGGCGGCCACCAGGTCGGAATACTGCTTGACGACTTTTTTCAGCTCAGCTTGAATTTTCTGATTGTTCTCCCTTTCCGAGGAACTGTAGGCGTACATCTTTTTCAGAAGCGCCTTGAGGTTCTTTATGGAATTGTTGAGGCTGTAGGTGGAGTCGATCTTAACGTCCTTCCTGTCTTTGG
>JAFYIM010000336.1 GCA_017538635.1 bacterium | reverse complement strand
TGGCGGCCCTGGGCGGCTGCAAAGAAGGAAAGGAACCCACTGACGTGAAAGCAGGCAGTAACGAGAAAAAGAAAGGCGAAATGACGAAACGCAAACTGGGCAACATCGCTCAAGGCGTTTCCCTTTTAGGTTACGGCTTAATGAGGCTTCCCCTTAAGGACCGCAGGAATCAGGCGGAAATAGACAAGGAAAAAGCCCAGGAGCTTATCGACAGAGCCATGGCGGGCGGAGTCAACTACTACGATACCGCCTGGGTCTATCACCAGGGCATGTCGGAACGCTTCGCCGGCGAGGCTTTGAAAAAATACCCGAGGGAATCCTACAATCTTGCCGACAAGATGCCGGTCTGGGAAGTCAAAAGCATAGACGACGCGAAGAGGATCTTCCAGGAACAGCTGGATCGCTGCCAGACGGAATATTTCGATTTCTATCTTCTGCACTCTCTGAACGGCGGCGCCTGGCCGAACGTCAGGGACCTTGGAGCCTTGGAATACGCCCGCCAGATGAAAAAGGAAGGCAAGGTGAAAAACCTCGGCTTCTCCTTCCACGGCGACAACAAGGACCTGGCCGTCATCGCTGACGAAGGCGGCTGGGACTTCGCCCAGATCCAACTCAATTATTTCGACTGGGACGACTATTCCAGAGAGCAGTACGAGATCCTAACCAGCCACAACATTCCCGTCATCGTCATGGAGCCCCTGAAGGGCGGCGAACTCGCCAATCTTCAGCCCAAGACGCTGGAGATGCTGACCAACGCCAGGCCCGGGACTACCGGCGCACAGTGGGCCTTCGAGTTCATCGCCTCGCTTCCCAACGTCCTCACCATTCTCTCCGGCATGACTTATGTGGAGCATGTGGAAGAGAACCTGAAGACCTTCTCTCCCATAGAACCTTTGGGCGAAGATGGCAAAGAGCTTCTGGTGAAGGTCAAGGAATTCATGAAGGAAGAGGGGAAGATCCCCTGCACCACCTGCCGTTACTGCACGCCTTGTCCTGTGGGAGTGGCCATTCCTGACATCTTCAAGATGTACAACAACTACCGCTCATCGCTTGTGAAGTGGATGTCTCAGCGCGAATATTTCCAGCTTGAAAAAGGCTCCCGCGCCGACGCCTGTGTGGAATGCGGCGCTTGTCTGAAAAAGTGCCCGCAGAAGATCAACATCCCCGAAGAGCTGAAGCGCGTGCACAAAGAATTCACCAGCTAAGCTAACAAACCAAACAAAAAAAGGACACATCCCCCGTTCACGGACTACGCGCGCATTGCCTTGATTCGCGTCCTCCGTGAGTTCACTTGGGGATGTGTCCTTTTTTTTGTCAGGCGGCAGCTTGTTAAAGAGCGAGATGGCGGCGCGCTTGGGCGGCGAAGCGGAAGGAGAGGTCCTCGATGCCGAAGACGCGGCGGCCAATGAGATAGCTTTCCTGGATGTCGTTGAAAGGTTCGTACCAGTGCGGGGAGAGAGTTGCGTTTCCCCAGGCCGCGCCCGCAATCGAGCCGGCGGTGGCGGCGGTGCAGTCGCAGTCGTGGGCCATGGCGACGCACTGCGAGATGACGGTGTCGATGGACTTCGTCTCATGCCCGAGGCCCAGGGCGAAGATGGTCAGGCAGGCGTTGTTGATGGTGTGGACGGGGGACATTTTGGGGAAGCGCTCGTCGACCAGTTTTGCGGCTTCTCTGTAATCTTTTACTTTGCCGTAAAGGGAAAGCGCCCATCTTACCGCTTCAGCCAGGTCGCAGTTTTCCGGGATCTCAAGAAGCCCCGCTTCGAGGGCTGCTAGAGGGTCTTTCAGGGCGAAGGCAGAACTGATGACGGCGGCGAAATACATTTCCCCGTAGATGCCGTTTTTGCGGTGGCTCAGATAGGCGTCGGTGTAGGCTAATTTGGCGGCGAGTCTGGGATTGCCGGGAGCCATGTAGGCGAAGCCGTCGCAGCGGATGTCTGCGCCGATCCATTCGTCGTAAGGATTGTTTATCTCAGCGGCTTTTTCAGGAGCGACGCCGGCTTTGAGATTGTCCAAGGTCACTTTCTCAGCGGTGCAGGCCATGGGCAGATATTTGAGCCAGGCATTTGCCACGTCGTCGAGAGTAAAGGGAAAATTCTTCGCTTCTTCGGCAATCAGGAGGCCCAGAATGGTGTAGGTAGTGTCGTCATCCACAGGAGAATATCTCATCTCGCCCTTGGTGTACTGGCGGTTTCTGCCGAGGATGTAGCGCGGTTCCTCGGGGTCAGGGGAGGAGGGCCAGTAGTCGGTCATGGGGTAGGGGACGCCGATCTCCTTGGCATAATTTTCCATTTGCTCCAGGGACCAGCCTTCCACTATGGCTCCCAGGTTACAACCCGCTATACGGGCCAAGAGGGAGCTTAAAACCATGCTATGATAATCGTCAGGGATCTCGGTCCAATATTTTTTGCTGCCTTTTGGAGCGGCGGCTATTATCTCTTTGTAGGCGTTGGGTTCGCGGTCAGGCATTCTGCTTTTCCCTGCGGCGGGCGATGAAGGCGAGTATTACCTGGATAAGCTCGGCGGCGGCAAAGCCGGTCCAGCTGATGACGAGAAGGCCATTGGAGGCGGCCTCGGCGTTCCAGAGTTTGATCACGTTGGCTTTCAGTTCGTTTGTGAGGGTGGGAGCGTTCTGGAAAGCCGCTACTGCTTCCTCGTGCAGGGAAGTGAAGTTGGCGAACCTGGGAGCGAAGGCGATGAGCATGGCAATGGCCCAGAGAAGGACCACTACCGCCAGCGCGTCCGCAGCTTTGCGGTAAGCGTTCATGTTATGGCTCCTCGACTTCGGAAGGGGAGAAGAGGCTGACGGATTCAACGCACTTTAAGCCCATCAGCTGGGCGGTGGCGTATTCCTCGCTGACTCTGAATCTCAGACGGAAGGAGTAGGTGGCCTCGATGGCGGTGCCGGATTTTATGGTGCGGGAGTGCAGCATTTTTATGGAAGTGCCGAGTTGCTTCATACGGCCCATGATCTCAGCGCCAGAATCAAGCTTGCTCTCAGGATTCTCGGTGCTGAAGATGATCTTGGCGATGATCTCCCTGTGGCGGAGACTCCAGGGAGTGTATTCCGTGAAGACGAAGGAGAGCCAGATGATGACGAAGCCGATGGCGCCGATCCTGTGCTGGCCGGTGCCGGCGGCCATGCCTAATGCTACGGCCATGAAGACGAAGGCGGTGTCGCGGTTGTCCTTTATGATGGTGCGGAAACGGACGACAGACAAAGCGCCCATAAGTCCGAAAGCTACGGCCACGGCGGAGGAGCCCCTGACGTTCAGGATGACCATCATCACAAGCGTTATGATGATCTCCATCATGACAAGCGTCTGCATGAAGGTCTTGTTGCCGTGCACGCCGCGGCAGAAGCGGTAGAGCAAAACCAAGAGGAACGCGAAGAGCGCGGCTACGGCGAAGTTGTTGACCACGTCTATCCATGTGGTCGGCGCCAGGGCGTTCAGCGTCCACTGCATCATTTCATATTCGGCAGTCTGATTCATAAATTAGCTTTCCTCCTCGCGCAATATGACTTTTTCTATGCAGTGCGCGTATTTGGATATGGAAGTCTGGGTGATCTCGAATTTAGTCAAAAAGCGCCGCATCCATTCCGGCATAAGGCGGTCGAATTTCAGTTCCAGTATGGCTCCGGGAAGATTGATCTGCTCTTCCTCATAGGGTTCGAAAAGATTGTAGGAATAGGAGTGGTCAACGGCCCTGAGGTTCGTGTCGATGGTGAACCTCACTTCGCCGTCGTCTTTTCCGATGAAGGGGTTGCGGTCGTAGATGACGGTGGTCATGGGGCGGTACCCTTTGACGAAGCAGTTGTGCAAAAAGCGGTGGGCGTTGGCCCTCAGGTAGTCGGTGGGAAACTCCACTTCATCGAGAGTCTTGCTGCGGTCCATGATCTCCTGAAGCTCGCTTAATTTCATGGGCGCGCGGTCCTTGCCGACCTGCTGGCGGGAGCGGTATTTTATTTCCAGGAAAACGTTGTTCTCGGGAGTGACGTTGGCATAACCCCTGACGCGGAATTTTCTGCGGTCTTTAAGGCCTATGAGTTTTTCTTTGTAAAGCGTCAGGTTGTCGTCGTCGAAATAAACGGAGCGGATGGTGTATCCGGGAACGCCCAGGCCGTTGGGCTTGGCGTGCTGGTCGGGCTGAACGTAAGGCGAGGCAAACTCTATGGCCTTGTCGATCAGGTCATAGGGAAGAAAATACTTCAGCTCATAGCGGCCGTGGAAATTCGCCATTTTTTACTCCTTGCGAAGGGAGTTGTTGAATTTCTCGTAGAGAGAGCGCAGGGCCGCAAGGGAAGAATGGAAAGGATCGATCTTTATGGAAGGGATCGAAGCTTCGCCGGTCATGGAAGAAATCGTTGAGAAGGGGACGTCCCTTATGGGAATTAGGGCGTGCACGACGGAAAGGCCCATCAAGGGGACCGGAACGATGGAAACGGATTCCACTTTGCCGGTGACGGTCAGATCTTCGTTGTGGAAAGACAGGACAGCTTCGAGGCCGGGCTGGATCTCGTTGGAGAAATTCAGCGGCGCCACCACGCGGGCGTAGATGGGCTCCTCGTTGACAACTCTTAGAATGGTCTTGACCTCCGGATCGAGCGAGACCTGCGTTACGCGGCCGTTTACGGGAGTCGTAACCGTCCTGGCTTCCAGGCGGTCGTTGACCATTTCCAGCTCTTTCTGCGCGACTCGCAGTTCCGCTTTGGCAGTATTTATTACGTTGGAGGAACAGGCCATTTTGCGGGCGTTCAGATCGGCTTCCGCCACGCTGATCTCCGCAAAGCGGCTGTTCAGCTCCTCCTCGGCTTGCTGGACCTCGTCGTTGGAAATGTAGCCGGTGTTGTAAAGCACGCGGCGACGCTCCACCAGGGGAAGGTAGCTGTAATAATTCGTGTAGGCCAGGGAAACAAGCTTTTCGCCTTCCGTGACGCGCTCCTGCAATTCGCCGGAGAGGAGATTGTCCAGGGTGGCCTGGTACATATCCACCTTGGCCTGGAGCATCTTCTTCTGCGATTCGTCGTAGAGGGAGTGGAAGGTCAGGACATGGTCGCCAACTTTGACTAGGGACCCTTCTTTAATGCCGGGCGCCAGTTCCGTGTTGACCACGTCGTAGCGGTCGAAGCGGAAGGTCGTGACGCCCGCCAGGGCCTGCATGCGGCCTTTCAGGTGTTTGGCTATAAAATCCCCGGGTCTTTCCTGCTGGATGGTCCATTGCTCGGATGCCTCCAGTTCAAAAGGACACTTCAAAGCGGCGACGTCGGTCTGCAAAACAAAATACAGAACGACGCCGGAAAGAGCGATGATGAGGAAATATCTAAGCCAAAGCCACACTTTGCGACTCTCAGACTATCTTCTGAGGAAGGCTCCGGCAAGAGCCAGCAGAGCAATCAGGGCGAAAGCCGGTTCGGGAACACTGTTGGTATCGCAGGGCGTTCCGTAGATCGCAACCGACGCGGCCCAGGCGTTGGGCTGGGTGTTGTCGGCGTTGGGATCGCTCAACTCAAGACTTGGGCCAAGTCCGGCGCAGCCGGTGGGCCAGGGAGCGGTTGATTTGAAAGTGACAACGTCCACTTCCTGTCCGTTGGCGTTCTGGAGAGAGATAGTGTCGCCGCTGTTGGAAAGGCCGAAGTCGAATTCGTAGATGGCGGCGCCGACCGGGAGGGCGTAAACCGTCTCAATGGCAGCCTGGCGGTCGGTGATAAGCAAAAATTCCCTGGCGCCCAGGATGGTGTTCTTGGGCAGGCGGTACTTGTCGTCGCTTGTCTCAAAACGCCAATAACTGACGTCAATGTCCTCTTCGGTGCGGTTGAAGAGTTCTACGTATTCGTAGTTCTTGCAGTTGCCCTTGGAGTTGGTATAGGCGGTGTCGAGGCACTGGTACATGATCTCGTTGATGACGACGCCGGAATAGACGGGATCGTTGGTGACGACGTACATGTAGGGGGCTCTGTAGGCGTTCCAATATTTCCTCAGTGTGGTGCCGCTGTAATCTTCGACCAGGGCGTAATAGAAGACGGTGGTGCCTTCCTCCATGGCGGGAAGATTGCAGACCCATTCGTTGCCTTCCAGCAAAGTCATGCTCTTGGCGGTATAATCGCCGTTTTCGGAAGTGGAGTAGAAGATCTTGGCGCTTTTAACAGCTTTGTCGTCTCTGCTGTTGTCGTAAGCCCAGATGTGTATTTCCGGGGAAGTGACGGAAGTGGGGGCATTGGGGTTGCGGCTGTGCTTGCCGACATAGAGTCCGCAGGTCTCGGTATTCTTTGTGCCGGGGGAGCCGCCTTCCGCATTGCTGACGTTCCAGGTCTGCCAGGTGTTGTTGTAATCAGCGAAGGGGTAAACGAGGACATTGGAATAGGCGGAGCCGTCTGGCCATTCGCCGCCGTTGCTGAAGGTGAGATACTCTATTTTGTGCTGAACTTTGCCGGTCTTGTCAAGAAGCACAACGGCGTCCTCGCTTTTGCCAAAGCCTATTCCGGTGGGGCCGAGAATATTAGACACAGCGGGATAGATATCGCAGAAGGCCGCGTCAGAATAGAGGACTATGCATGCGTTCGGAGCAAGGGTGGTGCCTTCCGGGATAGTGTAAAGCGTTCCGCCCTCGTTATATTTGTCGTCACCGAGCTTCCAGCCGGAGATATTTACTTCGGTGGTACCGTAGTTGCAGATCTCCACCCAGTCGTCGCTCTTAAAGGGCTTCTTGGCGTCGTAGGTGAATTCGCTGATAAGAACGTCAGCCAAAAGGCTGACGGACATAAGGCCCGCGAGCAGAGCCGGGAGGTATTTGTGAAGTTTCATAACTATTCTCCTTTATGGGATGAATGTGAGCATAACTATCGATTTTATTTCAAGTATCTTTATATTCTATCTAAAAAACGGAAATGAAACAAGGTGCAGGGGACTCAAAATTAGTCAGAAGCCCAAAATTTGATAAAATGGAGAAAATAATCCCTAGGAGGTTTTCTTATGCGCAAGCACTACCAGATCCTGGCCGCCGTTATCGCGGTCATTTTTGCCGCGACGTCCTTCGCCGCGGATTTCTGCCTTACTCTTGAACCAAACGGGGCCAAGACAGCCCAAATTTCCTCAACGTACCCCGGCGCTCCGGAACCGAAGGTCGAGAACGCTATGTTCGCCCTTGCCGAGCTCAAGATCGGCGATACGGTGACGTTTTTGACGCCCCAGGGCGAACTGAAGGGCGACGTCACTTACGCTGTCAAAGACGTGAACGGCATCGTCTGCCGAGCCGGCAATCTGGACAATTTCGCCGGCCAGTGGCGCATCGCGGCCGGTCCCAACGTGCTTTTCGGCGTTGTGGAAGACCTTACGGCCGACGCTCGCTACGAGATCAGCGGCACCAAGCAGAAAGGCGTTTACGAAGTTAAGGAATGCTCCTATAGCGAGCGCTGCGCCCAGATGTCCAACCCGGAGGACCACGAGGCGCCCGTCTGGGAAGAGCAGAACTCTATCGCAGGCTTCGGCGTTCCCGCCGCTGACCTTACTCCCGAGCAGTCCGCCTGGGCCGCCAACTGGGACGACGACTAGGTGGTGGAGCTGACCATCATAGTTCTCTTCTCCAACCAAACAATTGAGTCCGCCGGCAGCCTGGAAGCCGCCAATACTAAAGTGGCCGCAGGCATTGCGGTCTGCAACCAGGCCATGCAGAACAGCCTTATCAAAGCGAAGCTGACCTGCGTCGGAACGTACCTTTGCGACTACGAGGAGACGAAGGACTCGAGCCTTGACCTCTCTCGCATGCAGCAGGGCAAGGAAGGCTTCGAGTTCGTGCCGGCCTTGAGAAACAAGCTGGGCGCTGACTTCGTCTGCTACGCTCCGAGATACATGACTTCCGGCTGGGCCGGCTTGGGATATGTCCACGGCAGTCCGACAGGCGCGGAAGGCTGCGGTTTCCATATCGTGCTCTATAGCTACTTGGAAGATCTTTCCTGGGTCCACGAGTGGGGCCACAATATGGGCTGCAACCACTCCGCTGAACAGTCATCCAGTCCCGGCCCCTCTGACGGCGGTCTT
>JAFYIM010000026.1 GCA_017538635.1 bacterium | reverse complement strand
GTAAAGATCTTGGACAATTCCTCCGGGCTATAGGGTATGTCGATAATTTCTTTCAGCCATTCGTAAGATATATACATGATTCACCTCTTTTACTTGTTTTCAGCGGCGGCTTTTTCCGCAGCCGCTTTCTCTGCCTTGGCTTTTTCAGCCTGCAGATGGGCCATCACAAGGCCCTTGCCGACGCGCATGCTCTGAAGCAGCGATCTTTGCGCCGGACAGTTGTAAGCGCAGCTTCCGCATTCGATGCAGTCCCTGACGCGCAGGTCCATTAGGATGTCCACGCGCTTGGCGTTAGCGGCCTGGTCGAGCTGCGTGGGAGAAAGTCCCATCGGGCAGACGGTAAGGCATTTTCCGCAGCGCAGACAAGGTCCCTGGTCGGCCTCTTCCGCCATAGCTTCCGACAATGCCAGGATACCGGAAGTTCCCTTCGTCACCGGAATGTCGAGGTTGCCTGTTGCGAAGCCCGTCATAGGCCCGCCCAGGACCAGTTTCGCCAGTTTCTCCGGAATAATGCCGGCCTGCTCCAAAACAAAACTAACTCTCGTGCCGATCTGCACGAGATAGTTGCCGGGCCGCGTCACAGCGTCGCCGGAAACCGTCAGCACTCTCTGCACCAAGGGCAGTCCTGTGTCGAAAGCGTCCACCAATGCGCAGGCCGTTCCGACGTTATAGACCGCCGCGCCCACCGCCGCCGGAAGAGCGCCCGAAGGCACTTCCTTTCCTGTAAGAGCGTAGATAAGCTGTTTTTCGCCGCCCTGCGGATAACGCGTCCTAAGGGGCTGTACGAAAACGCCGGGATAGGCGCCGCCCGATAATTCTTTTTCCAGGGCCGCGATGGCTTTCGGCTTGTTCTTCTCAACGCCGATTATGCATTTCTCAACGCCCATAGCCAGCTTGAAGAGCCAGGCCCCGCGCAGGACCTTGCCGGGGCTTTCCAGCATAAGCCTGTTGTCGCAGTTCAAAAACGGTTCGCATTCCGCGGCGTTTATCAAAACGACTTCTATCTTCTGGTCGGGAGGAGGACTCAGTTTAACGTGCGTCGGGAAGGTCGCGCCGCCCATGCCGGCCAGGCCCGCCTCTTTCACGACTTTTTTCACCGCTTCAGCCGTCAGTTCCGTGACGCCTTCCCCGCTGAAAGCCAAGGGATCCGTTTCGTCCGGCTTTATCTCGATGGCCGGGACCGTGCGCCCCAGGGCGTTGCCGGCCGTATCGATCTTGACGACCGTTCCGTTGACCGGGCTGTGCACAGGCGCGGAGACGAAGCCGCCCGCCTCGCCTATCACCTGTCCCCTCGCAACATGGTCGCCCTTAGCCACTACGGCCTTGCAGGGAGCGCCGATATGCTGGGACAAAGGAACGAGCAAAGTTTCCGGCAGCGGCATAGCCGTTATCGGGAATTCGGCCGTCAGGGCCTTGAAATCAGGAGGATGCACTCCCCCTTTGAATTTGAAGACTTTCATAGCGGTAAATAATTTTGATTATTTATTTATTGTAGCAAAAGCCTCCGTTTTCCGCGATGCCCCAAAACCCAAAAAATGAACTGTTCGATTTTCTCGAACAGTTGATTAAAAGATCGTTAATCCGACTTTGGATCACCGTACTCCCTGATCATAGCTTCAATGGAAATCACCCATTGCCTGCCGTATTTGCAGGCATCGACGCCGTCCACAAGTTTTCCATAGGAAATAGCTTTGCGGAGAGTGCTTTCATTCAGACCCCAAAGTTTTGTCGCTTCGGTGAAAGCAATCAATCCGTCGAAGGGAGTCTTGACCGCTTTCCCGTTTGCGAACAGTTCGTCGCAGGAAAGATCGATGTCGTCGTTCCAGATCACTCCGCAGCCGCCGACATCGACTTCAACATCGTAAAACAACTCTTCTGATTCTTCCAAGACTCTGAAAGCTTTCCATTTTTTGAAAAGCGGTTTAACATCGTAGATCTTTGTTACACCTTCAGTGAACTGAACTAGAAGACGAAATTTAGGCAGCGCGCTGACTCCCTTGATTTTGTGAAACATATAATTCTCCTCTATTCTAGCGGGGCAAGTTTCTTAAACTTTTGAGTGTCCCACATTATTAAAAGTTCTTTTCTATGAAGATCAAGCCATTCCCTTACCAACAGAAGCGCCTTAGGTGGTATCTTACCTTCCATTACTTCGCCTGACATAATACTGATGGTTGACATATCATCGCCATAGATAGCGTGAATATGCGGCAAATTATGTTCAGCTTGCTGAAAGTACATACGAATGATTATCCCATAGAATCTAGAGATTACCGGCATAGGTATTACTCCTATTGTTTAAGATTATATCACTAAATAGTGATGAAGTCAATAACGCTTGTTTGCAGTGTCACTCCTAGAATAGAAAAAAGCAATTAGGATTTCAATGATTTTGGAGAATGCTATTAAAAGTTATAGCATCGTGTATCAAAAGCGGGACATTACCAAATAAAAAAACAATATGCAGAATATGCATATTGCTCTAAAAATCAATCCCAAAGTAATTTTATGCAAATTTTGCATAAAATTAGTTTTGATACATTTGTTTTTCTAACATGATTTTTGCACATAAATAGTAATGTGCAAAATTTGCACATTACTATTTCTGACACATTAATCGCGCAAAAAAGTGTCGCAAATATAAATGAGTTCGGCGTTATTTATTTAGCGCTTTATTTGTCGAGAGTTTCGACTTTGACGCGGCTGATGCGTCTTGGCGTGGCGGAGATGACGGTGAATTTGACTTTGCCTTGGGTGTAAATTTCGCCTGATTCTGGGACTTTGGAGGCGAGCTTCATGATTAGGCCGCCGATGGTGTCGTAGCCTTTGCGGTCGAAAATGACGTTCAGGGCTTCGCCAACTTTTTCAGCGTCCGCCCTGCCGTCGCACTCAACGCTGCCGTCCGGATTTTTGTGCAGAACGTAGCGGGGAGTCATGTCAAACATCGTTCCAACGATCTCCTCAGCGACGTCGATGGGAGTGACCATGCCTGTTACGGCGCCGAATTCATCCACGGCGAAGGCCAGTTTGGCGCCCTGTTTCCTGAGATCCCTTATGATAGTGTCGGCGCTGAGTAGTTCCGGAACGAAGTTGATGTCCTTATACATGACTTCAGAAAGCGGCTTGAATTCGGCTTTGGGATCGAGCATGATGGCTTTCAGAGCCAGGCTCTTGTACATAACGCCTTCCACATTCTCCGGGCGTTCGTCATAGACCGGGAAAATGGCTTCGTTCTTGTCGGCGCTTAAGTCGAGGAAGTCGCCGACCGTCATGGTGGCGGGGAAGCAATGCAGCTCGATGATGGGCGTCATGACGGAAGCGATGGTCTGCTGGGTAAGGTCCATGGCGCGCTTGATGAGAAGGCACTCCTCGTCGGTCAGGGCTCCCTCTTCCCTGCCCATGGAAGTCATGGCTTCCACTTCTTCCTTGGCGACGATCTGTCCGCCGCCTTTGCCGCCCAGAGGCTTGGCGATAAGGGAAGTTATCCAGTCAAGGACTATGAGCACGGGCTTTAAGATATTCCTGAAAAAGAGAAGCGCCGGCGCAGCTTTGAAAGAGAAGGAGGCCGGGTCGTTGAGGCCGATGGCCTTGGGCACGACTTCTCCGAAAATCAGCATGGCAGGCGTCGCGATAAGCGTAGTAAGGAGCGACGTGGAGACGCTCTCGGGAAGATTCAGCGCTGTTCGCATGCTGTCCATCAAGGGCGTGAAGAGCGCCGAAGTCATAGTGTTGAACAAATTCGTGCCGAGAAGAATGCAGGAAAGCGTCAGGCTCATGGTGGTTATGAGCTTGTAAGTGGCGACCGCACCTGTTTTCTTGCCGAGGCAGCTCTTGACATAGCTTCGGTCAACGGACAGCAGGGCGATCTCCGAACCGGCGCAGAAGAAGCAGCCCATAAGGCAGAAAACAACGGCTATTATAAGGACTGTCGTCACTGGGCGCCTCCGTTGTCTATAGGCCTTAATCTGACGGTCTCGAGCTTCAGGCCGCTGCGCTTAAGGATAGTGATCTTCAAGCCTTCGCTCTCGAAAGTGAAGCCGACTTCCGGGATCTTGCCGGTCATGCGCATGATGTAGCCGGCTAGCGTGGCGTCTAAGTCCGTAGGGAAAGAAAGAGAGCATTCCCAGTTGAGGTCCACGAGTTTGGCGGAAGCCGCGGAGATGATGTCCCCGTTCGGCCTGATGTGGATCTCCCTTTCCTTTAGGCCCATTATGCCGCCCAACATGGTGTCAACGGCTTCATGGCGCTGGATGATGCCGTCCGTTCCGCCGTATTCGTCAAGGATGACGGCGATCATTTCCTTTTTGTCGCGCATCTCTTTGATGAGATCGTCAAGAAGCCTGGTGCCGGGACTCAAAAAAGGCGGATGGATGTAGTCGGCGGAATCGATGAGATCCTTTATGACGGCGTCCTTTTTGGCGGCGCGCCAGTTGTTGGTCAGGATCGGGATCTCCAATATCGCGACTATGCGGTCGATGCTGCCTCTGTAAACGGGAATAAAATACACGCCGCTGCGCTCAGCCAGAGCGACGGCCTGAAAAAGATTTTCCTCCTCGCTTATGGCTACCATCTCCGTCCTGGGAGTCCTGACGTCCACCGCTTTCATCGTTCGGAAGGCGCAGATGGCGTGGATCATGTCCGCTTCGTTCATTTCCAACGCGCCCTTCTCCTTGCTAGTCATCAAAGCCGCCAGGTACGTTTCCCTGGTGAAACGGTCAGCCTTCTCAAGAGGAAGGCCCAGAAGCCTTAGGATGCCGTTGGAGACTATGCGCAGGGCGAAACGGAAAGGCGCCAAAACATAGCAGCAAAAACTAATTGGGTAGACCGCGATCTTGGAAACGGTCATGTAGTTGCCAAGGCTTATGACCTTAGGCGTGATCTCGCCGAAAATGAGAAGCAAAATGGTCGCCACGACGACCGCTATGCCAAGTCCGCTCGGGCCGAAAAGATCAAGGAAGATCTTTGAAAGAAGGGCGGAGAGGATCGTGTTGACCAGAAGATTGCAGAGGAGAAGGGTGTTAAGGACGCGCCTTGGGTTGGAAAGGAGTTTCGCGATGGCGGCGCCTGCTTTTCCTCCCTTCTCCCCCAGCATCTTCAATTGCACTCTGCTAAGGGTAAAAAAAGCCGTTTCGGAGCCCGAGAAGAACGCCGAAAGGATTATCAGGACAGCGATTGTCAGATAAATCTTTACCACTTAGAAAGAGCGAGTTTTCTTTACTTGGCGAGAGAGCCCATGGGATCCCAAGGCTTCAGCTCAATGAGCTTCTGCTTGAGGACTTTTTTGAGTTTCTCGGACAGGTATTTCTTGTTGACGGCGACTTCGTAGGTGTATTCGCTGAACCATTCGTCAGTCATGGTCAGGAAGCCTTTGCCTTCGTTCTTGTCGCCCCAGCTGTTTTCGATGAGCCAGCGGACTGGTTTGCCCTTCTTGTCAATATCGACAGCCGTAAGCACCATGGCGTGGTTCATGCGGCTCTCGTTGTAGTCGAGGCGCTGGGCCTTGTTCAATTTGCAGCCGGCGCCGCAGAGGAGATCCTCGTCATACATCTTAAGGTCCAATATGCCCAGGTTGCCGTCGAGCTGTTTGCCTACGTCGCAGCCGAACCAGACAACTTCGCCGCCCTTGATGGTCTTGATGGCGGCCTGCTTCATGACGTCTATTTCAACGTTGAGGTATCTGACGGGATGCCCGCCAACCACGTTGCCGAGGAACTTCACGGTGTACATCTTCTCATAGGGTTTGTCCTTGGTCGGGGCGTTGATGAGGCAGACGTAGTCGTCGAGGTTGATGCCCACGAATTCTTTGTAGAACTGCTGCGGGGTCATTATACCTTTTCGATGGAATTTGCCTTTTTTGTCGCGCCACTGCCACATGAATTCCGTGGGAGGAGTGCCCATATGGATGGTCAGGATGTTGTAGAACTGCTGGATCATTTCGCCTTTCTTGGCTCTCAGGGCGGCGACTTTCTCGCCCTTCTTGTAGGCTTCCCTCAGAGTGCAGGCGAATTCTTTCAGCTTGCTGGTGAGGATGCCGTTCATGGAGCCGGTGGAGCTGCTGCTGAAGCTCTCGGGATAGACCGTCTTGGGAACGAGGCCGTATTTCTGAACAAGGTTGACCATCATGTCCCACTGGCCGCCGTCGCCCAGAGGATCGCCCAAAAGATGCTGGATAAGACGACCGTCGGTCTCTTCGTCCAGAGTCTCAAGCACGGATTCCAGGAAGTAATTGGCCTTTTCCAGCTTGTCAAAGAACATCGGGTAAGCCTGGGAGAACTCGAACTCGTCGATGTTCATCTTCTTGATGGCTTTCATCCTGAAGGTGTTCAGGGCGGAGAAGAGCCAGCAGCGGCCGCTGCCTTTCTGGTTCGTGATGGCGGGCGTCTTGATATAGTCGGAGAAGACGCGGCTCGGGGTCTTGACGACGTCCCAGTTGGTGGTGGCGGCTCTCGGTCCGCTCTTCACTACGGCGTTCATCGCCAGTTTGTTCTTCGGGCATTTGGAAAAATCTTGGGCAAGCTTGCCAAGATATTCTTTGGTGAGGTCTTTGTTCATAATTCTCCTTAAAATTTATTTTGTTTTTTATTAATTTTCGTTTGACAAAAAAAGCGCTCTTTTAGTAGAATCTTTGGCGTTTTATGTGGGCGTTTAGCTCAGTTGGTTAGAGCGCTACCCTTACAAGGTAGAAGTCACTGGTTCGAGTCCAGTAACGCCCACCATTCATAATTCTTCCCTCTCCTTCATCACCCTGAGCTGCTGACTGGGATCCAGCCTGTCAAGGAAAAGTATCCCGTCCAGGTGATCCGTTTCGTGCTGCAAGACTACGCTCAAGACTCCGCCTACTGATTCTATCTCTACCGGTTCGCCGTTTTCGTTGAAGCCTTTGGCCAAGACATGGGCGCTTCTTGTCACTTCGCCCCAAAGCCCCGGGCAACTTAGGCAACCTTCATC
>JAFYIM010000335.1 GCA_017538635.1 bacterium | reverse complement strand
TTGGCGAATACGAAAACTTTCTACGTTAATCGTATTTTCCTTAAAAACAAAGCCCGGCAATTGCCGGGCTTTGTTTTTAAGGAAAATACGATTAACGTAGAAAGTTTTCGTATTCGCCAATAAAATAAAGAGGTAGAATGCGAATTGAATCGTCAATCGATCCGAAGTTTTCTTCCGAAGTTCTGATGGCAAGCTTCAGGTTCTTTTCCTGCATTAGAATATAAAGGCTCTTCATTGATCCTTTGACGCCGGACTTGACCTCTATTGGCAGAACTTTGTCTCCAAACTGGACTATATAATCGACTTCAGCATTGGAATCGCTAACTTCTCTCCGCCAGTAATAAAGCTGATTGTCTGAAAAGGGGGAACCGGTCTTTTTTAGTTCCAGACCAGCGAATATTTCAGCAAGTTTCCCGCGGTTTATGAACTTTTCTGGAGGATCAGTAATCCATTCCGGAACGTTTAGGCCGCTTTCCCTCAGATAAAGGCCTGTGTCAAGCAACATAAATTTCTGGCTCTTTGGATTAAGATCGCTTCCTAAGGGAATGCCATTTGCATTGGAGCAGTCGATGCGGATTATCAGTTTTGCTCGCTCTAACAGATCTGTGGCGTTTTTTGATTGGGCGTATGCTAGCCCCAAAAGGGAATCAGAATAAACAAATTTATCGCATGATTGGCGAACTACTGACGTAAGGGTATGCCTTATGATGTCGGAATCAAGGCGTGTCTTATATTTTCCGAAATCTTCCTTGAGCGACACTAGAATGTCATCTTGCTCGCGCTGTGCGGATAGATAACTACCAGTTTCAACAAATTTTTTTACGGCGGCTGGCATTCCTCCCACAATGATAAAAGATTTTAAAATGTCCAGCATTTTACTATGCGCAATGTTGGAAAGAGGATCGTCAAATGTTGCTTCCCTTGCTTTTTCAAGCGATATTTCCGAGCCAATTGCACACGCGAACTCAGCGTAAGAAAGAGGATAAACGAACATGTTGCGTATTCTGCCAACGCCGAAGTCACTCAAGTTTTCAAATACGAACTCCAGAAGAGAACCGGCAGCGATTACGTGGAGGTTTTGCATATCCTCATAGAAAAAACGCAATGAGGAAATAGCGTTGGGGCATTCTTGAATCTCGTCTAGAAAAAGAAGCGTCCGGCCCGGGATAACAGGCTTGTCAAAATGTGATTCAATAAGCGGGACGATTTTTTTGACGTCCAAATCGCCGTTAAAGATCTCGCGTATCTTCTTGTTCTTTTCAAAGTTGATCTCGATATAATTGTCGAATGTTTTGGCTAGATTACGCACTGCCGTTGTTTTTCCTGTCTGTCTGGCTCCGCGCAACAGAAGAGGTTTATGGTCGGGATCTTTTTTCCATTCTTTAAGAGCCGAATCGATTTTTCGCTTGATGTACATCTGCCTATTTCCTTATTGTTGATATAACGTATTTTACAAAAACGAAGAATGGAAATCAATAGTTATCTAACGAAAATCGGCACTAATAAATCGGCTCATCTAACGAAAATCGGCACTAATAAATCGACTTATCTAGCGAAAATCGGCACATAATTAAGATTTTAATATTCTTTTACTTGAAAAATTGCTAAAATAACCTCAGTTATTTAGTCAGAAACATCACCCAAAAGGATCAGCAATGAAACAAACCCTTTTCGTTCTCCTTACAGCTGTATTCGTTTTCCAAGCAAATGCTGAGATCAAACTCGGCACGCCCTTCCAGGATCATGCCATCCTCCAGCGCGAAATGCCGGTCCCCGTTTGGGGCACCGCCGGCACCAAGGAAAAACTTGAAATCGAATTCGCAGGGCAAAAAGTCCAAGCCGAAGCCGACTACGACGGCAACTGGACCGCCAAACTCGCCCCCCTTACAGCCAGCAAGGAGGGGCAAACTCTGACCGTCACCTCCCTCGACAGCGGAGAGAAAAAAGAGATAACAGACATCCTTGTGGGAGAAGTATGGCTCGCCTCAGGACAAAGCAACATGGAGTGCCCCCTGTGGGACCAGGGCGTGCGCTACCGCGACGCTTACGGCAAGATGATGATCTCCATCATGAGGAACGACAAGATCCGCTTTATAAAGCCCCACAGAGCCTGGAACGTCCAGCCCCAAAAAGCGATCAACGCCAAGTGGCGCTCCTTCACCAAAGAAGGTCTGACGGAATGCCACGACGAGAGCCCTGACAAGAAGACCATCTCCGCCATCGCTTTCTACTACGCCCTTCAGCTTTACGCCAGCCTTGAGATTCCCATCGGTATCATCGACGCCAGCTGGGGCGGCACCAACATCGACGCCTGGACGCCGAGATCCGGCTACGAGAATCATCCGACGCTCAAAGCCTTCGCCGAGTATCCCGTCACCAACAAGTGGGACGGATCCATGGCTATGGGCGCCATCACCTGGTTCCATGAGCAGCCCACCGTCCTCTGGAACGCCATGGTCAATCCTTTCACTCCCTACGCCGCCAGGGGCATGATCTGGTACCAGGGCTGCCAGAACAGCTTCGAACACGAGATCTACGCCGACAAGATGCAGGCATTGTACGACGGCTGGTCAAAAGAATTCCAGAACCCGAACCTCAAGATCTACTTCGTGGAGCTCGCTCCCTTCAACGACCAGTACTACAGGCTCCGCCTCGCCCAGCACAAGTTCGCGCAGAACGAAAAGAACGCCGGTTTTGTTTCCACCGCCGACGTCGGCAACTTCTACGACGTCCATCCCAACAAAAAAGAGATCGTCTCCAGAAGACTGGCCCTCCACGCTCTTAAAAACGACTACGGCTACATGGACATCATCTGCGACAACCCGAAATTAACCGGCTACACCATAGAGGGTGACAAATTCATCCTCAGTTTCGACAACCACAACTGGTACTACTACAACGACGACCGCTCCGAACCCCAGGGTTTTGAAATAGCCGGCCCGGACGGAGAATTCCATCCGGCCAAAGTTCTGAACGAAACCTTCGACGACACCCACTTAAGGGGAACTCAACTCATAATCTCCTCACCGGAAGTCAAGGAACCCAAGAGTCTCCGCTATCTCGCCCAGCCGCCCTACACTGGCTCCGTCTTCTCCGAAGACTCCAACCTCCCGCTCCCTCCCTTCGAGATCATCAACGAAAAATGAAAAAAATTTTTCTGTTTGTTTGTACTGCGGTTGTTGTATCGGTGTTCTTGACAGGATTTGCTGAGGACAAAGCTAAATATATGGCGATAGACCTTTCCAGCGGCGAGGTGACGTATATGGATGCTGAACCGCAGGGAGGCTGGTCGGATGCTTATAAGACCGCAAAGCTAGTCTTAAGAAGGATCGAAGCCGGGACATTCGTCATGGGCAGTCCCACAAATGAATTGGGAAGATTTAATAATGAAAACAGTCATGAGGTAACAATTGACAGGCTTTTTTACATAGGCGTTTTTGAAATCACCCAGAAGCAGTATCAGCTTATCGCGGGTCGTAATCCGTCTGAATTTGTGGGCGATACAAAACCTGTGCAGAACGTTTCCTTCCTTGACATCAGGGGCAGGGAAAAAGGCGCCGCTTGGCCTGCTAACGACGATGTGGATGATTATTCTTTTCTTGGCAAACTGCGCGCAAAATCAAAAATGAATTTTGATCTTCCCACGGAAGAACAGTGGGAATATGCCTGCAGAGCCGGAACGGTTACAGCGCTGAACAATGGGACGAATTTAGCAAGCATCGATACGGACAGTAATTTGGACATTCTCGGCCTTTATGCCGGAAACGGGGGACTTGATCTTTGGAAAAGCAAAGGCCCGACGGCCGTGGGTTCATACCGTCCGAATTCCTGGGGCCTTTACGACATGCACGGCAACGTGTGGGAGTGGTGCTTAGCCGGGAATACGGGGATCCGCGTATTCCGGGGCGGCTGCTGGCGCAGCCGCGCGGACAACTGCCGCTCCGCTCGCCGCGACGGCAACTGTTCCGGCAACGCCAGCGCCCTCTACGGCTTTCGCGTGGTTCTGGATCAACAATAAAACAATGTTTGGAAACATTGTTTTTGAAGGTGATGTTGTTTTATTTGAGTATATGATTTTGGACGTGGTAGTGCTAAAATAAGAATGTTGATTAAAATTAACCCAAGGGAGTTGTATGAAAAAATTAGTTTTTGCGCTTTTGTTTTTGTTGGCGCTGCCTGGTTTGGCTGAGCTGAAACTGGCTACGCCTTTCTGCGACCACGCTGTTTTGCAGCAGGGGAAGAAGGTGCCTGTTTGGGGCAAGACGGAGCCGGGAAACAAGGTTTGCGTTTCGTTTGCCGGGCAGTCGGTGTCCGCGAAGGCGGATGAGAACGGGAACTGGATGGTTTATTTGGAGCCGCTGGAAGCGTCCTTCGAAGGGCGCGAGATGAAAGTCAGCGATGGCACGGATGAGAAGATCGTGTCGGACGTTCTGGTGGGCGAAGTGTGGTTCGCTTCCGGGCAGAGCAATATGGAATGCCCGATCTGGGATGCGGACCCCAGGTTCAGGGA
>JAFYIM010000334.1 GCA_017538635.1 bacterium | reverse complement strand
TGCATCGGCTGCTGCGGCAGGGAAGCCTGCTGCGCCAACTGGATCCACGAGTTCGTGCCGGTCAACATCAGGATGGCGAAGCTCCAGCAGATCCAGCTCCATCCCGCCAAACTCTCCGGAGCCTGCGGACGCTTGAAATGCTGCCTCGCTTACGAGCAGCGCAATTATCGCGACCTCGAGCAGCAGGTGCCCAGGAAAGGCCAGATCGTCAGGACCGAGAACGGCACCGGCGAAGTCGTCGATAATTCGCTCCTGGCCGGGACCGTAACGCTCAAAATGGACGACGGCTCGATTGTCACGCTGCCTTTCGCCGACGTCACGGTCGTCTCGAGAACCAAGAGCCGCGCCAAGGTGAGAACCCAAAAGCGCCGCCGCAGGGAAGACGAAGAGAACATGAGCGACAAAGATTACGAGCAGGATCTTCTGCGCAAGATAGCCGACCTCGAAGAGGAAGACGAGTAGGTTATGCTATCAGGCTGCGTCATGACGCTCGGCTTTTTCGACGGCGTTCATTTGGGACACCTTGCCCTTTTGAAGCGCCTTGTGGAATTGTCCTCTGATTTGAGTGCGCCAAGCCTTGTTCTTACCTTCGACGCGCGCCCTGTTTTCCGTTCCCAGCTTTTGCTTACCAGTCTGGAGGAGCGCGTCGCGCTTTTGAAAGAGGCCGGCGTCGATGAAGTGGTCGTTCAGCCTTTCACCGAGGAATTCGCCGCGCTGTCTCCTAAAGATTTCCTAAAGGAGGTCGTCTGCGAAGAATTCAGGGCCAAACTGGTCCTGGCCGGCTACGACTGCCGCTTCGGCAAGGACAGGGCGGGGGACATCGCGGTCTTGAAATCGCTCGCTCCCGAATTTGGTTTCTCTTGCGAGGAGGAGCCGCCTTTTCTGCTTGGCGGACAGATCGTAAGTTCCACGCTTTGCCGGGAGCTTCTGAAGGAAGGAAAATTTACGGAACTGGCTGAGGCATTAGGCCGCCCCTGGGCGCTCACGGGCGAAATCAGGCCCGGTAAGGGATTAGGACATAAACTTGGTTATCCGACCGCCAATCTGGCCCTAAACGGGCTCTTAGCGCCCCCTAAAGGCGTTTACAGCGCCAAATACGAACTAAACGGCAAACGCGGCAGGGCCCTGATGTACCTGGGCAGCAGGCCGACCTTCGAAGCGTGCGGGGAAGAGATGGCGGAAATTTATCTTCTGGATTTTTCCGGGGACGTTTACGGCGAGAAGCTGAAAGTCATGCCGGAAAAATTGTTGGGGACTGAAAAGCGCTACGGAAGCGCCGAAGAATTGAAAGAGGCGATCGCACGGTTTGTCGAGCAGGCGAAGGCCTGATCCTACTTGCGCTTCACCCCTTTGCGCTCCATTAAGTTTCCGCACTGCGGGCAGCGCACGAACTTATCCTCTTTGTCGGCCGTGAAGTGATAGAGGCAGATGTCGCATTCGCACATGGTCTTCTGCGTGGGCACGGCTTTTTTCAGATAGCGTTTCTCGTCGTCGTAGAGCCACAATATCGTGATTATGGTCAAGGGTACGCAGAGAAAGTAGGCGATGAGAGATATGAGGGAAACGGAGATCATTTCAGAATGATTACCTCAAGAGGCGGCCTTTCAGGAGGAGTTTCCCGCTCAGGCTCCTCGACTTTGAGGCCCAGGGCGAGCATGATGATTATTATCAGGGAAACGGCCAGCGACAGAGCGAGGATCTTGCCCTGCTTTTTCGTCCGCACTTTCGGAATGTAAAATTTCAGTTCCCGCATCAGAACGGCTCGCGGTTGAAGAAATTCCAGACGGCAGGATTGTTTTTGTCGTTCTTCAGTTCCTCAGGCGAAGCCAGGGCCGTCATGGTCTTCTTTTCAACGTCCAGGAAGAGGACTCTTTGCGCTACGGTGAAGATGCTGTCCAGCTCGTGGGTGACGATGATTATGGTCGTTCCCAGGGAAGCGTTGAGGTCGAGTATCGTCTGGTCTAAAGAAGCGGAAGACCTCGGGTCCAGTCCTGCGGACGGTTCGTCGAAGAAGAGCACTTCCGGGTCAAGCGCCATGGCGCGCGCCAGGGCCGCTCTTTTTTTCATGCCGCCCGATATCTCGGAAGGCAGGAAGTGCTCGAAGCCGGAAAGGTTGAAGAGCGCCAGCTTGAAACGCGCGGACCTTTCGATGAGCTCCTGGGAAAAATCAGTGTATTCCTTCATCGGGAGCGTGACGTTCTCAAGCAGCGTGTCGGAACCGAAGAGCGCGCCGCCCTGGAACATCACGCCCATGTCGCGGAGCATTTCGGCCCTTTCCTCCTCGTCGGAATTGACGATGCTTTTTCCCTTGAAGAGAATGTCGCCGGAAATAGGAGCGTAAAGGCCGAAGAGATGCTTGAGAAGCGTGCTTTTTCCGCAGCCGGAGCCGCCGGCGATGACGAAGATCTCGCCTTTCTTGACGCTGAAATTCAGGTTTTGCATGACGACCCTTTCGCCGTAACCGATCGTGAGGTCTTTGACTTCTATGATGGAATTGGGGTCATTCATAAGGTCAGAACGGCGGGTGAAAGAGGATCGTGAAGAGAGCGTCTGTCAGGATCGTGATGAAGATGCCGCTCACGACAGCGGCGGTCGTGCAGCGCCCGACGCTCTCGGCGCCGCCCCTGACCTGCATGCCGCGCATGCAGCTTATGCCGGCGATCAAAACGGCGAAGAAGAAAGCTTTGACTAGTCCTTCGGTGAACATATGGAAGGAGACGGCTTTGTAAACCTCCCTGATATAGGCAGGGAGCGTGACGTCCGTCGTCAAAAGGCAGGTGATTATGGAGCCTATGATGGCGACGACGTTGCCGAAGATAAGAAGGCAGGGCATGGCGATGCCGGCCGCGATCATTTTAGGCAGGACGAGGAAATGGCCGGGCTCGAAGCCCATGGAGCGCAGGGCGTCTATCTCTTCGGAGACCTGCATCGTGCCGATCTCGGCGGCGTAGGCCGCGCCGGAACGGCCGGCAAGGACCACTGCCGTGATCAGCGGGCCCAATTCCTGGGCCAGGGCGATGGCGACGAGGTCGGGGATGAAGGCGGTCGCGCCGTACATGCCGAGAACGCTTTTGCCAAGGACGGTCAGAATCACGCCGATCAAAAACTGGATCATGCAGACGATGGGCAGAGCGTCCACGCCGGTCGTTTCCAGCGTCGTGAGCACGCTGCGCCATCTGATCTTGGAAGGGGCTTTCACAGCCTGCCAGGTCATGATGGAGCACTCGCCGACGAAGCGGACGATCTCTTTCAGATCCTCGTAGAGGTCTATCGTCGCGCCGCCAATCTGCTCGAAAAGACTCTCCTGTCTGCGGTAGGCTGGAAGCTCCGGCAGGATCCTGTCGGTATTGACAAGGCCGAGCATCTTTTCGCAGACCGCGCTTTTACTTACGATCTCAAAACCCGCTTTCCTGGCGGCGCAGCGCGCCTTCAGTTCGATCATGACAGCGACGCCCTGGCCGTCGAGATAATTGACGGCGCTAAGGTCAAGGGAAAGCTTTTCCCCGCTCCTTATGAGGGAGGAGAGTTCGGAGAGGGCCTTTTCGGCAGTTTGAAGGTTCAAAGCGCCTTGCAATTTCAGCAAAAGACCCTCGGGAGTGTTCTCCCGATTGATCACAAAGGTGCTTTCTGACATCAAACGATCAGGGAATGGTGATGACCTGGCCGGGTTTCAGCTTGTCGTCGCCGCCGTTGGCCTTCATCAGCTTAAGGTAATTGACACCCAGTTTTTTGCCGATGGTGTAGTAGGAGTCGCCCTTCTTGACGGTGTAGGTGCTGCCGCTGGCAGCGCTCGTTTTGGAGGAGGAAGCGCTTGAGGAGCCGCCGGGGATCTTAAGCTTGGTGCCGACCTGCAAAACGCCGTTGGCGTTGAGGCCGTTGGCATCGGCCAGAGCCTGGACCGTGCAGCCGTTGGCGCGGGCGATCTTCCAGAGCGAGTCGCCTTTCTTGACGGTGTAGGTGCCGCCGCTGGCTTTCGCAGAGGAGGAGCTGCTCTTCCAGCTTGAAGAGGAATCGATGTAGCCGGTCCCGCTGGAAGTGGGATAAGAGTTGCCGGTGTAAGAAAGGGACGAGGAAGAATACCCGCCTCTCAGAGGCACGAAGCCGTCGGAGCCGGGGCGGTAAGAGTAGGAGGAGTCAACAGCCGGCGCGGAAGGATCGATGAAAACGTCGTCGCCGGATCTTCCGCCCAGGACTTCCTGGTCAACCTGTTCGCCCAGGCCGAAAGCGGAAGTGCTGCCGTTGTCGCTGAGCGCGAAGGTATCGCTGCCAGACGTGCCGCCGAAAGAATCATTAGAAAAACTGCTGTCCTCAGTGGAAGAGAGTTCCGCGTCGGTGGAGAAAGCGGCATCATCTTGTTCCGGAGCAGATTTGCAGCCGGCTAAGGTTATGACAGCCGCCAAAACGAAAAGGAAGAATAGATCGGATTTTTTCATGCTGACCTCTGATTAGTTGATTTATATAAAAGATTTTACCACAGAACCCTCGGTTGGTCAAGCGTTGCGAGAGCTTTTTCATAGGCCTTGGTTGACTTTTGAAGGCCGAAATAATAGAATGTTCCCCGTAATTTTGTGCCGAGGTAGCTCAGTTGGTAGAG